>CAJVCK010000029.1 GCA_910595805.1 uncultured Candidatus Thioglobus sp.
TCAATGCCTTGGTAATAACAAGCCTCAAAGTGTAAATAATCAACCTGCTCACTGCAGCCCCAATGACGCCCGTAAAGATGGCTGTCGCTTCTAAACATTAAAGAGCCTGCAATGCATTCATGGTTAAGATCTGCTAGAAATAACAACACTTGATTAGGTAAAGTTGCGGCTATTTCTTTAAAAAAATCTAGATTAAGGGTTGGCGTGCCACTTTTTTCTAAAAAAGT
Organism: uncultured Candidatus Thioglobus sp.; assembly: GCA_910595805.1. The sequence continues at coordinate 228 of CAJVCK010000029.1, forward strand.
TTGATTGTAAAAATTTGAGAAATTTTTCCAGTCAGCTTCCGTAGCGTTATTGCCGTCCAATTGTCGAATACTAACCCCTGATTTTTTCACCTTGTTGCGCTCTTGCTTGATGTTTTTACGCTTTTTTTGCTTTAAATTAGCCAAAAAATCATCAAAATCAGCGTAATTTTGATTTTTCCAATGAAACTGGCAATCATGTCTGGTTAATAGCTGCTGATCTTTCAGCCATTCAACTTCAACATTACTAGGAAATAAGCAATGAAAGCTACTGGCATTAATTTTTTCGCAAATTTTGTAAACAGTGTCTAGCAGTATTTTAAAAACACGTTTTTCGTTATTTTTTTTAGTTAAAAACCTTAGGCCACTTGCAGGTGTGTAGGGGATTGCTGAGACTAATTTTGGATAATAATTAAGGCCATGTCTTTCGTAGGCATTATGCCAAGCGTGGTCAAATACGAACTCGCCGTAATTATTGTATTTTTCGTATAAGATTGCTGCACCAATAAGCACCTGGTTGTCGTATATAGCTACATGTCTTGGGATCCAACCAAACTGCTCTCCAACACAGTGATGACGCTCAAGTGCTGATAAAAACTCATGCCGACAAAATGGGTTGTTGTCAGCGAGTAGGCTGTTCCAGCTTTTTGCATCAATTTCATCAATCGCATGAACAACTTTTACGTCCATAATATTAAGCGATTAAATTAAGATAACTTTGGTAACGTTGCATGTGAATATCGCCAGATTCTACCGCCTGTTTGATGGCGCAATTAGGCTCATTAATATGAGCACAGTTTCTAAATTTGCACTGACCAATAAAAGGCTTAAACTCTCTAAATCCGCTAAGGATTTCTTTATCAGTTAGATCGTCTAATTGAAACTCCCGAATACCCGGAGAGTCAATCAAATCACCCCCTGAAGGGATATGATAGAGTGTGGTGTTGGTGGTGGTGTGTTTGCCTAATTTACTTTTAACTGATATCTCATTAACTCGTAAATTAAGATCGGGAATCAGCTCATTAATTAATGAAGATTTTCCAACGCCAGACTGCCCTAAAAAGATATGAGTTTTGTCGTTAAGAGCAGCCTTGAGTGTGTCGACATTGGTTTGTTCTTTAACGCTTAAATATGTCACCGAATAACCGGCTGATTCGTACATAGAAAAGTCATGCTTAATTTGCTCAAAATTTTGACTTAATTCAATCTTATTGACCACGATATTAATGGGCAATCTGGCATTTTCTGCCACCACCAAATAGCGATCAATCAGCTCGAACTGATAGTGTGGCTCAACAGCTACTACCAGCCAAAGCTCGTCAATATTAGCAGCGATGATTTTTTGTGAGCGACGTAATAGATTCTCACGCTCAAGTAGGGCGGTGACTACGCCTTCGTTATTGTCTGTGGCTTGAAAAATTACCTGATCGCCAGCAACTGATAATTCTATATTGCGTCTACCAGTGCACTGGTAAAGTTCACCCGATTCACTTTCAACTAGTAGGCGCTGACCGTAGCGAGTAATGACTTGCCCTGTTTTTGCGTCATCGCCATCGATTTCAATCTCGTTATCATCCGCTATGCGATTAGCTCTAGCAATGCGTTCAGATTGAATTTTTTCAATACGCCATTTTTGGCGCCGCGTTAGACCCAATGTTATTGCTTAAATTTGTAATGTGTTTGATTAAGATAATCAACTACAGATTTTTCCTCATCAGGAAACCACCCAGTGCCTAGGTTGTTGGCACAAGCGCTAACTTGGGACCTTAAGCCAAAATGATCTTGAATCTTACTATTGTCTCGTGTGTACATTTCACTACCATGACAACGTATGCATGATTCTTCATGTAGTTCTTTGCCTTCCTCATTAACAGAGATTACTTCTTTATTTTCTTGATCGACAGATTTTGATTCTTTATCTTCTGCACTAAAGGGTGCTGAGCAAGACATTAATAGTAGTGGTATAAGAAATATTGTTTTCATATTTGTTCTCCTAATATATTGTTAAGTATACCGCTTACTCGTCAAAGTGAAAGAACTTGGTATTTAAATAATGTGTGGTATCTGTAATGTCTTGCTTGTTCCATGCGAGCTGAAAATGCTTTGAACAGGCCTTAGTCATGTAAAACAAATCTGTAACGTTAGTCATTTCATCAAGGCCATTACTTAGGTAAGGATCGCCATGACATTTGAGGCAGCTTTCTTCATACAAAAGTTTACCATCACCAATATTGGGTTGTTGTAGCGTTATCGCTAGCGCTAGGTTGGGTAAAAAAGCTAAGAATAATGCGTTATTGCGCTTCATGCTGTTTGAGGTGCGCAATACGAATAGAGGCACTAGGGTGAGAATCATGAAAAGCAGAATACAGTTTATCTGGTGTTAGCGTGGAGGCGTTATCACGATAGAGTTTAACCAAGCTTGACACTAAATCATCTGCATTGGTATGTTTGGCGGCAAATGCATCTGCTTCAAATTCGTGTTTACGAGAAAGGTAATTACTAATTGGCGCGACAAAGAAACTAAACATCGGCATGGTTAGCGCAAACAAAACTAGGGCTGTATGATTAGACATGGTCTGTACGCCTAGTCCATGGAAAAACCATGGCTGATTAATCAAATAACCTAGTAGTGCTAGACCTAGTAGTGATATGGTAAATGAAGTAATCATATGCTTGCGGATATGTTTGTGATGAAAATGCCCAAGTTCGTGCGCTAATATTGCCTCAACCTCTTGATCTTCCATGCCCTCAAGCAACGTATCAAAAAACACAATACGTTTGTTTTTGCCAATACCAGTAAAGTAGGCATTACCATGTGAAGAGCGCTTAGAGCCATCCATTACAAACACGCCGTCACTTTTAAAACCAGTACGTGCTAACAAGTTATCAATCTTGACTTTGAGCTCTAAATTGTCCAGGGGGTTAAATTTATTAAAGATTGGCGCAATATAAGTAGGGTAGAGCCAAAACATTAAGAGAGAGAATCCAGTCAACACTAGCCAAACATAAGCCCACCAATACTCACCCATAGTGCCCATTAAGTAAAGTATTGCGTAAATAAGAGGCAAGCCAACAATAAGCGTAAGTAAGACTTCCTTGAGTAAGTCACCAGCAAAGGTTTTACCGTTCATCTTATTGAAACCAAATTTTTGTTCTAATACAAAAGTGCGATATAGGCTGAAAGGTAAATCAATCAATGTGCCAATAATCATCAAGCTAATAATAAAACCGATACCTATATATAAGTTGTTACTAGTTTGCGCCTGCCAAATACCATCAAGCCAGTTCATGCCGCCACCAATCGTCCAGACTAATAGTACAACGGTAGAGAATATAATCTCAAAATGATTAACCAATAGTTTTGCCTGTGTGTATTCAGCGGCTTTTTGATGATCTTTTAATGTAATTTTTTCACTGAATTCGCTGGGAACGGCATTAAAAGATCTGGCGACTGCCTTATCTTGTCTAAGGTTGAGCCACAGCAGGGTAATTACATAACTTAAAGTAGCGATTAAAAAGATTAAAGTAAATAAGTTGAATTCCATTGTGGTATTAAGTTTGTATAGTATGCATGTATTCTACCAAAAATAGCCAGCAAGCCCCATAAATAATAACCATCCATGCTTTTTTATCTAGTGTTCAATATTATTTACAATTAAATTTACATAGCTAACAAAAGATTTAAAGTGCTGAAATATCAAGGGTTTATGCAAAAAAAAAACGATTGTTGAAAAAAAATTACATTTTGTAATAAATATGGTAAATCATTATATGAATCATAACAAACTATGGTATATTCTCAAGTTAATAAATTTCTAATGAGGAGAGTAAGAATGATTAAAGCATTATCTGTGGCAGTGGCAGTAGGCCTTGCATCAAGTGTTGCGACTGCAACCGTGTCTAAAGATTTAGCATACCCATCGGGCGCTTTAACGAGTGCGGATGATATTATTGCGCAAAACTATTTTGTAAACCATTTTTATTCTTTTGACAATATGGGTATTGGTAAATCAGGTGGTGATATCACTTCTATGATTCTAAGACCTAAAGGTGCAAATCCTCTTACATTAACACTAGAGCGTATGCTTAACAACAATCCAACAGCTGATGGTGTTAACGCACAAGATTTAGCGATCTTCCGCTCTGGTAAGTTAAAAGGCACAGGTATGTTGATTACTGACTTCGTAGATGCTGGTAAATCACAAACCTATGAGATTTTCATTCCATCTATTCGTAAAGTTCGTCGTTTCGCCGAGCCTGCACGTGATGATTCATGGGGTGGTTCAGATTTCACATTTGGTGACGTAACATTACGTAAACCGGGTCATGAGACTCATTCATTAAAAGGCACAGAGACGCTTAAAGGTTGTCTAGGCATGATGGCTGACGTTAAACGTAACAAATACACACAAAATGCTAAGTTAGAGGCAGTATGTTATAACGATGGCAAAGAGGTGTACATTGTTGAATCAACACCTAAAGATTCTAGCTGGTGGTACGACAAGCGTGTAAGTTACATTGACACAACAAGTTTCGCTGATCATCGTACTGAGTACTTCAAAGGTGAAAATAAGATTAAATTTATTGATAGAAGTTGGATAGATGCCGGTTTAGCTGATAAACGTGCAAGCTACTGGGGTTACTGGTACGGCACAACACTGGCAACTGGCCATGAGACGATGGCATTCATTCCATCAAACGTAACAAAAGTTAACCATAAGTACAAGAAAAAGAATTTATGGTCAACTAAGACATTACGCAAAATGCCTAAGAAAATCAAATAAATTCATTAAAGGTCTAGCTTGCTAGACCTTTTGAACGTAAGAAACATTTTAAAAAAAGAGGAATAAAATGAAAAAAACCAACTTAACATTATCGATTGCGTTAGCAGCGGTATTCTCAGCTTCTACAGCATTTGCTGAAGCTGAGGTAACAGGTAAATTTGTACACGAAAGTGCAAAGCTTGTTGATGGCGCTAAATCAGCTATCAAGACTGAAAGTACAGTAAGAATTTACATTGACGGTGAAGCCGAAGGCATTGCTGAAGGTGCAACTTACCATGTTGAATTACAAGGTCATAACGACAGTTCAGCAAATTACAGTTCTGATGCAGCATACACACAGCGTGACCCTTTACGTGAAGCGTATGTAGATATGCAACAGGGTGATTGGTCTATTCGTGCAGGTAAGCAGCAAGTAGTATGGGGTACAGCTGATGGTATGAAATTACTTGATATGATTAACCCAACTGACTACGCTGAAATGGCACAGAATCAAATGGAAGACTCACGTATTCCAGTCTGGATGGTTAACGCTGAAAAAGACAACTTACAAGTTGTAGTTTCTCAAGCTAAAGAAAATGTATTTGCAGGTCTTAATCGTGGTACAGATACAGCCGTAAGAAGCAATGGGGCAATTCCTGTTGGTCAGATGATGGCTGCAGATACTGCTGCTGTAGGTACTGATACAGATAGTGCTTTCTTAATGATGGGTCCAGAATCTATTACCGGTGCAACAAATGGTTTTTTAAATATCACCCCTGACCTAGGCTCAGTAGCAGCTGGTTTTGGTACTGCATTCATGCCAATTACAACACCTCCAGCAACACAGGGTGGTTTAGGTGGCCTAAACGCCACTGGTGACGATGTGATGAGCGATTTGTTGTCTGCTTTTACAGTTAATGCATTTACTAGTGGTGCAACACTAGGAGAGTTAAGTGGCCAGTTTGTGCAGATGCAACAAGGTAAGGCTGGTTATTATGCATCTTTAGGTGTAGATGGTATTGCGGGTACCGCTGACGATCTGGATATTACTGATGCAACAGATGCTGGTACAATCTTTACAGCAATGAATGCTGCCCCAACAATGGGTTTTAGTGATCTGAATTTTGCGGCAATGGTTGCAGGTGGTGCATGTGCAAAAGGATATGGACCAATGTATGGTCTAACGTGTGCTGCGGATGGCTCAACATCAGCTGCTGACTTTAACATACTTGCAGCAGGAACTGATGGTGCAGATGGTATTGCTGGTAACGCTGACGATGCGCCCGCTATGACTGGCATACAGGCACTTAATGATTTTGGTGAGGCATATGGTACTAATTTATCATCATTTGGTGATGGAGAAGCAAATTCAGCCTTTGAATACATGGGGAATACAGGCTTTAGAACGTTTGATACTTTTGTAAATGCTCGTTCGCAGTACAAATATTCAATGCCTTCTGATTCAGATGTAAATCTTGCGTTTAGAACCCAAGAGTCTACTGCTGATGGTGTGAATTATTCAATGAACTATTCATATAACTATGACACCAATCCAATTATTGACCTTTCATGGAGAAATGATGCGGGTGAAGTGTTAAAACAAGAGACAGTATCGGCGGCATTAGGCATGTTGGGCGTCAATCCAGGTGCTGATGGAATTTCAGGAACTGCAGATGATTTTCTAATCAGTAATGCTGATATGATTACAGCTGGCCATACAACAGACGGTGTAAACTCGGGAACATATATTCAATTAACAGACTCCACATATGATGCGGTTAACAGTAATGATAATACTCATGCTGATTTTCAAAAAGGCATCTATGGTGGTAAGACAGGTCAATCTGCAATATTAACATTTGATCAAAAAGTTAAGCGCGTTCATAATATTGGTGGTTCATTTGATACATCAATTGAAACAGCTGAATTAGGTCCAGTTGTTATTCGTGGTGAGGCTTTATATACGAAAGATGGCTATTCTCCAGTGATGAACAAAGCAGCCTTAAGTCAAGGTGACTTAGTTGGCGCACTACAAATGAAAAAAGCGGACCGCTTTAAGTTTGTTTTAGGTGCTGATATCACTGCAATGACTAACATGTTAGTTTCTGCTCAGTTTATTCAAGATTCTAATCTTGATTTTGTAGATAATGGCGATGAGTACACGACTGATTATGCAACGATGCATTTATCAAACGGCTTTAATAAAGCAACTAAAGATAAGAACTTCTACTCTTTATTCTTCTCTAAGCCGTTTGGTGCTTCAGGCGAACATCGTTGGAACAACATTACTATGTACGAAGAAGGTAATGGTAACTGGAATAGATTTGATATTGATTACTCGATTGACGACGATACACAAGCAACACTTGAGTACAACAAGTACTGGGGTAACGTAAACACTCAGTTCGGTCAGTTGAAGAATGCTTCAAATATCCAAGCTGGAATTAAGTACTCTTTCTAAGAGTGTTTAATTAACCTAAAAAAAGCCTGCTTTATGCGGGCTTTTTTATCCATAGATTAAGAGCATGCCTCAGATTTATAGATAAAAAAGCTTCATAATAAATATACAAATAGTTCGAAACATACTCTAGGAGAGATAAATGAATAACTTCGCATCCAAATACGCCGCATTTGTAATTGCCCATCGTAAGGTGATATTGGCCTTAATGGCAGCGTTCACCTTATTTATGGGGTATTTTGTTCAGTTCATAGATATTCGTAATGACCCTGATACCTTACTGCCTGAAACTAACCGCTACGTAGCCACTAACGCTTACGGTGAGCAGAAGTTTGGCTTTGGTAATATTATGGTGGTGGGCTTTGTCTTAAAAGAATGTGTGGGTGGTAATGATCCTTATGCAGATGCAGACCAAATTGTGCGTTTTGATCCACAAACAGGACTGCGTATTCATGAATCAGCGCCTGCTAAGATGACCCAAGCCATTTGTGAAACTGCGGGTGGTGCTTGGGAAATTAGTGAAGATATCTATCAGCCGTGGTTTGTGAATATGGTGCAAAAAGCTCATAATGATATGGTGGCACTTGATCATTCACGTCCGTCGAATTTTATGGACATTGCTGCGCAAAAGATTAAGTACATGGGT
>CAJVCK010000030.1 GCA_910595805.1 uncultured Candidatus Thioglobus sp.
AATATTTTTAATACTAGCAATTAAGAAGCCAACCTCACCAGCCTTCAGGCTTTCAGTCTTAGTGCGTTTAGGAGTAAAAACACCCACTTCGTCGACCAAATGCTCTTCACTATTGGAAAAGATTTTAATCTTGGTTTTGGCTTTAATTTCGCCATCAATCACACGAACCAGTGATACCACGCCTAAGTAGTTATCAAACCAAGAGTCGATAATCAGTGCTTTAATAGGGGCTTCTATCTCGCCTTCTGGCGCGGGAATTTTCTCTACAATTTGCTCTAAAATGTCTTCAATACCAATGCCAGATTTTGCGCTTGCATGCACAGCATCGTGCGCCTCTACACCAATCACATCTTCAATCTCATCCACCACACGATCAGGGTCAGCTGCTGGCAAGTCAATTTTATTAAGAACAGAGACCACTTCTAGTCCGTGATCAAGAGCAGTATAACAATTGGCTACTGTTTGCGCCTCTACACCTTGCGAAGCATCAACAATTAACAAAGCACCTTCACAAGCTGAGAGCGAGCGAGAAACTTCATAAGAAAAATCAACATGGCCTGGTGTATCAATAAAGTTCAACTGATAAATTTCACCGTCTTTGGCTTTGTAATCTAGCGTTACGCTTTGAGATTTAATCGTAATACCGCGCTCTTTTTCGATATCCATTGAATCTAGCACTTGAGCCGACATCTCTCGATCGCTTAAACCACCACAAAACTGAATAAACCGATCAGCAATGGTTGATTTACCATGATCAATATGAGCAATAATTGAAAAATTACGGATGTTCTTCATGACAGTGATAAAATCAACGTTTTAAACACGTTATTATACAAGCAATGAATAAAGTTCAACCAATTACCTGTGCCGCAACTAGTGATTTAAACATTAGCATTCCTGATACACAAGGTCGCAACATCGTTTTATATTTTTACCCAAAAGATGCAACCCCAGGTTGCACCACAGAAGGTCAAGATTTTAGAGATAATCATAAAGCTTTCGTTGATGCAAATTCAGTTGTGTATGGCGTATCGAAAGATGACATGGCAAAACATGAGAAATTCAAAGCTAAACAAGCATTCCCATTTGAATTGATTTCTGATGAAGATGGCGAGCTGTGTGAAGCGTTTGGCGTATGGCAGTTAAAGAAATTTATGGGTAGAGAATATATGGGCATTGTGCGCTCAACCTTCATTATCAGCCCTAATGGCGACATCCTCAAATCTTGGGATAAAGTCAGAGTAAAAAACCATGTTAATGAGGTCTTAGAAGTAGTACAGTCTCTATGATAAAATAAACTCTTTAAATATTAAAGTATCAAAAATGAACAAAGCCCAACCAACCAACTGCGAAGCAACAAGCAATTTAAACGTAAGCATTCCCGATACCAAAGGGCGCAATATTGTTCTGTACTTCTATCCTAAAGACGCGACATCAGGTTGTACGCTTGAAGGTCAAGATTTTAGAGATAATCATCAAGCATTCATTGATGCTAACACTGTTATCTATGGTGTCTCGAAAGACGATATGTCAAGCCATGAAAAATTTAAAGCAAACCAATCGTTTCCATTTGAATTAATTGCTGATGAAGATGGCGCACTATGTGAAGCATTTGGCGCTTGGCAACTCAAGAAAAGAAATGGTGAAGAAAAAATGGGTATCGTACGCTCAACTTTTATCATTGGCGCTAATGGCGATATTATAAAATCTTGGGATAACGTTGCAGTTGGTGGTCACGTAGATGAAGTGTTAAAGGTCGTACAAGCGCTATGAGCAATGTAGATTTTGACGAAGTTGAAAAGTTCGCCTCATTAGCTTCACGCTGGTGGGATAAAAACTCTGAGTTTAAACCTTTGCATGATATCAACCCTCTGCGTTTAGATTATATTAATGAGCGTTGTGACGGCTCATTAAAAGACAAGGTTGTTTTAGATGTTGGTTGTGGCGGAGGCATCTTAAGTGAATCAATGGCTAGTAAAGGTGCTAATGTTACTGGTATTGATATGGCTGAAGCTGGACTTGAAGTCGCTAAACTACACTTGCTCGAATCTGGTCTTGATATTGATTATCAAAAAATCCCTGTGGAAGAGTTTGCTGAAAAACATGCTGGTAAATTTGATGTGATCACGTGCTTGGAAATGTTAGAACATGTGCCAGATCCTAGTTCTATTATTAAAGCTTGCGCCAAACTGGTTAAGCCTGGTGGTCAAGTGTTTCTCTCCACCATTAACCGTAACCCAAAATCTTATTTGTTTGCTATTGTTGGTGCAGAGTATGTTCTCAAATTGTTGCCTCAAGGCACCCACGATTGGGATAAATTCATCCAACCTGCTGAGATGGATGAATGGGCTAGAAACTCTGAGTTAACTCTAAAAGGCATGATTGGAATGACTTATAACCCTTTTACTAAAGTCTACAAATTAGAAGACGATGTCAGTGTTAATTATCTATGCCACTACAGTAACTAACCTTATGTCAAATCTATATTATTGACTTATAATATAGATTAAAGTATAATGCTAACCATGAAAAAAATACTGACAATTTTATTTTTAGCAACAACGCTAAATGCGAAAGCTTTAACTCCAAATGAGATGCTGGTTATGGTTGGTGCAATTAAATACTACAATGAAAATTGTGCAGGCTTAAGTCGTGAAGGTATTAAAGCAATGAATAAAGGTCTTAAGCGATTTGATATGCACAAAACACCAGTGCCGATCCTAGAGAGAAATTCATTAGCAATATCTGGATATAAAACGGCTCAAAATTTTGGCTGTAAAGGTACAAAAACTCAAGCTTATAAGGCTGGTTATGGGGAGTACGTCAACTAATACAACTAAAAAGTTGTGTTATATTCTGATGATTCATCTTGTTGATCGTCGCCCAATTCAAGCACCACAAAAGCCACTGCATTATATTTTTCATCAGACAAACTCAAGTGTGCGTGCTTGATGTTTTTATTAACTAAAAATAAGCGCAATTTTTCGCTTGGAATAAAATAAGGTTTTCCCTCATCGTTATTCCTAACGCTCAAATCTTGAAAACTAACAATCTTACCAATACCTGTTCCTAGTGCTTTTGCAAAAGCCTCTTTTGCAGCAAAACGCTTGGCGCAATAGGATGCGCTATCGCCTTTGTTAGCAAATAAAGCTTGCTCATGTTCAGATAGCACTCGCCTCACAAAACCTTCTTTATTCTTATTAAGAATATGAGAAACACGCTCAATATTAATAATATCGGTTCCCACACCATAAATCATGATCTAACCCCTATCATTAGATTTTTCATTTCACGGGTCGCTGCCTCGAGACCTATAAACACAGCTCTAGCGATGATAGAATGGCCAATGTTAAGTTCTACAATTTCAGGTAATTTGGCAATAGCCGTTGTATTCTCCATAGTTAGCCCATGACCTGCATTAACTTGTAATCCAATAGAATGTGCGTAAGTTGCCATGCTTTTAATGCGCTCAAATTCTTTTTCTTGTTCAGGACCTATGGTGTCAGCATAATGCCCAGTATGAAGCTCAATAACTGGTGCGCCACATTGTTTAGCGGCATCGATCTGATCTTTTTGTGCATCAATAAAAAGTGAAACAATTACGTTTGAATCAGCCAATTGTGCACATACATCGCTCATTCTAGATATCTGAGACGCTACATCTAACCCACCTTCGGTAGTTAATTCTTCTCTTTTTTCAGGTACAAGGCAGCAATCATGAGGTTTGATTTGACTAGCAATACCAACCATCTCATTAGTTGCCGCCATTTCAAGGTTCATTTTTGTTGTTAGTTGGTCGCGTAAGATTTCAACATCTCGATCTTGAATATGTCGCCTGTCTTCACGTAAATGTAGCGTAATACTATCAGCACCTGACTTTTCACACAATAATGCACCTTCTATAGGTGAAGGATAGTTAGTGCCTCTAGCCTCTCTAATGGTGGCAATATGATCAATATTAACGCCTAAAAATATACTCATAAATTAACTCAATTTTTAGTAAAAAACAACTCTCGACTTTTTAACGGCTTGCTGCCTAACAACACATTTAAACGCTGTCGATTTAAATCACGACAGACCTTAAGTTGGCCATCATTTGGTACTTCATCAAAACACTCGGATGACAATAGGCTTAACAATTTCCCCGGTATTTTACCATCGGTCTGCTGAGAAAATCCAAGCTGAGGTTGATAACTATAATTTTGATCAATCTGTATAAAGTCACCACCCACATCAACAGAATAATCCAGTCCGTAACCTAACTCTGACAATAAGTTATTTTCAAAAACCCTTAATAACCAATATTGATGTTTTTGTTCTAAGTCATTTATTGTAGTAACCAGTTGTTGATATAAGTCAAAAACTTGAGGATGAGTATCATGCTCATGAATCAGTCGAGTAATTAATTCATTTACATACATACACAAGATAAGCGATTCGCCTTTAATTTGTCTGGGTGAATCATCAACTTCCCAATGTGTAAGTGTTTTAAGTTCACCCTTGCCAGCATAAGAAATACGCAGAAATTGAAACATTTGAATATTGGCTTTAGCTTGGCGAACCCCTCTACCAATAAGGCGAATCTTGCCATGCTCTAGGGTTAAAAAATCTAACAATAACGAATTGTCTTTGTAAGCTCTTCGATGAATCAAAAAAGCCGGTGTTAACTCTATCTTAGTCATAGCCTAGCGATGCAAGTGCCCGCTTATCATCCGACCAACCGCTTGAAACTTTAACCCATAATTTAAGAAAAACCTTGCGCTCTAAAAAACCCTCAATACTTTGTCTGGCCTCAGTGCCAATCAATTTAAGCATTTCACCTTTATTGCCAATTACAATATTCTTTTGTGAAGCTTTGTCAACAAAAATACGTGCTGAAATACGCTGCATCTTTCCGTCTAATTCGTACTGTTCAATCTCAACAGTTATATCATAAGGCAACTCATCGGCCAGATGACGCATTAGCTTCTCTCTAATAAATTCTGCCACAATGAACTTTTCAGGACGATCAGTAATAAAGTCAGGGTCAAAGATCAAATCTTGCTCTGGTAAATGCTTTAGGATTAGCTCTCTTAAGGCGGCTGTATCTTTCTTACTATAAGCCGAAAGCGGAAACAAATCAGTTGGTTGGTATTTTTTCCCTACTTTTTCTAAAAATGGCAGTACTTCTTGTGCTGTCTTTAGATTATCAATTTTATTAATACATAGAATAACAGGTACATCAACTTGTGACACATGCTCTAATACGCGCGTATCTTCTTTGGTCCATTTTCCCGATTCAACCAACCAAAGAATCATATCAACATCTTTAATACTAGAGCTAGCTGCTCTATTCATATAAGAATTAATGGCTTTTTTATTGCCCATATGAATACCAGGCGTATCTACAAACACCATTTGATAATCGTCACGCGTATCAATCGCATGAATACGATGGCGTGTCGTTTGAGGGCGATGAGAGGTAATGGATAATTTCTGACCAAGTAGCTCATTAATAAGCGTTGATTTGCCTACATTTGGGCGTCCAATAACTGCAATAAATCCGGCTTTAAAACTCATAGGGAATCCAACTTTTCTAACAAAATTTGAGCACATGACTGCTCAGCTCTTTTAATACTTTTTGCTGATTGTTCAACCTGTATAGCTTGATCGAGCAAAGAGCAATTTACAGTAAACACGGCGTTATGATCTTTGCCTACGGTTTTAACTAATTCATATACCGGTAAGGTATTACCACGTTTTTGTAGGTACTCTTGCAATTGAGTCTTAGGATCCTTAAGAGAATCATTCGGATTTATGTCATCCAATAAATTTTGGTATAAATCTAATATTACTGTATTAACAGTTTCAAAATCTGCATCTAACAACACTGCACCAAAAATTGCCTCTACCGCATCCGCTTGTATAGATTCACGCCTAAAACCACCACTTTTTAATTCACCTGAGCCCAATATAAGTATGTCAGATAATTTAAGTTCAGCAGCAATTTGGGCTAATGTCTGCCCCCTAACTAAGTGAGAACGCAAGCGAGATAACTTACCTTCATCAACTTGACTAAAGCGTTTATAAAGTTCACGAGAAATTATCAAACCCAATATGCTATCACCTAAAAACTCTAAGCGTTCATTGTTATTTTTGCCCATAGAGCGATGCGTGAGCGCTAACTTTAGTAAAGCAACATCTTTAAATTGGTAGTTAATTTTTTTCTGTAATTTATCCATTACTTTGTATTGGGTTTTAAAGTATTTAATGTGTTTATAATTAGCGCTATTATAAACTTAAACCAACAATTCTCATGTTTTGGCAAGAAGATATTAAAGAAGAACATTTTACGCTTCCTGACGATGTTCAAGATGCTGTGTTTAACATTCATTCTAAAGTACTACCAATTGATCACGCCTATCTACTTTCACAAGCACTACTAAATGAATTGCCTTGGCTAGATGATGTTAACGCAGGCATACACGATATTAGTGTGGCCGATGGTAATGGCTGGGAACAAGATCACGAATCTGGTTTTTATTACCCTTCCAAACGCTCAAAACTAAGCATACGCATCCCTAAAGAAAAATTAGATGAGATAGGTTCATTGGTTGGAAAAACGCTTGATTTAGACGATTATCAAATTCATATTGTTAAATCTCTAAAACCAAAACTCATGAGCGACATGCAAATCGTATTAGCCAAATATGTTGCTTGCGAAAAAGACTCAAGTGAAGAAGACTTTTTACAAACATCATACAACCAATTACAATCCCTGGGCATTCAGCCTAAAAAAATGATGGCTGGCCTAGAGAGGAAAATCCAAACCCCTAATGGCACAATTCATACAAGATCCCTTATGGTGGCTGATCTGCGAAAATCTGAATCTGTTAAATTACAAGAACAAGGCATAGGCGAGCATCGCTTACTGGGTTGCGGACTATTCGTACCACAAAAAGGCATTGAAAGCGTTGATGCAGTTTAAATAGAATTCCAATCTTGCATTAAGTCAACTTTAGTATTACAATCAAACCATCTATCAACATGCTCACTGGGGAGAAGTATGCGTCTTTTATATCTGGTTTTTTCATTATTTTTATTACAACCATCAATTGCTGAAGAGCCTGTCAAACAAGGTGAATTCTTAGGCGCTAAAACCATTGAAGCTTTTCCAAATTGGTTTAAGACCACCTTTATGGATTTCTCTGAAGATTTAGAAGAAGCTAGCGATGATAATCGTCATGTGCTGATCTACTTTCATCAAAATGGCTGCCCTTACTGTGCAAAGTTAGTAGAAGATAATTTTCACGATAAAGCGATCGTTGCCAAGTTACAAAAAGATTTTGATGTGATTGAGACCAACATGTGGGGCGATCGAGATTTAACTGACTGGACTGGAAAAGAGTTTAGTGAAAAAGAATTTTCTGCTCATATGAAAGTACAGTTCACCCCAACGCTATTATTTTTAGATAGTAAAGGCAAAATATTGCTCAGATTAAACGGATATCAGTCTATTGATAAAATGCATTCAACGCTAGATTATATCTCCAAAAAGATCTACCTCAACC
>CAJVCK010000031.1 GCA_910595805.1 uncultured Candidatus Thioglobus sp.
GATTTAAAGCGTTTATAGTTCCATAGATATTGCTCAGGCTTGGTTTTAACCAGATCTTCAATCACTTTATTCATGAGCGCCACATCATTCTCAAGGTTGCCAGACTCAGACAACACATTAACAGATCGAAAATTAAGCTGATACCCCTTACCCCATGGCAGACGCTCACACCAGGACAAGACTACTTTGGCATTGTTTTTTCTTGCTAACTTGGCCAGTAGTGTCATTGTTTGTGCATTATGATCGAAAAATGGAGATAAAACACCGCCTTGTTTACCTGGGTCTTGATCAGGCAAAATTCCAATTGCTTCATGTTTAGACAAAGACCTCTGTAATTTAAAAATTCCATTTTTATTGGCTGATGCCATGGACAGGTCTTCCTGTGCCCGCAATGACAACAAATAAGTCTCTTCTTTAGGTTTTTTCAAAGGTTTGTATAAGAAAGTTACTGGTCTGATTCTTGAGATCATTCTAGCGGTTAATTCCCAACAGCCAAAGTGCGGAGTTAAGAAGATAATTGGCCCATCTTCCTGTGCACAAGCCCTGCCTTGAGTTTTATGCACATGATTCGCATTATGATCAAAACTATTAAGCCAAATGAAGCCTGATTCACTTAATCCTTTACCTGTTTCAATTAAAGTGTTCTTGATTAAATTTCGCTGTGAATTAGAACTTATTTTTGGAAAACAGAGTTCAATATTTTTAGTGACTACATTTTTTGATTCTGTATTAAATAAATACAAACCTCTGCCTATTAAATAACCAAATAAATGGTTGATCTTTAGCGTAAAAATTGAGAAAAAAGTTAAAATAAATTTAGCCATTGCTCAGGTCTTTGGTTTCATCTAACATTGGCTTCATTGCATTGAGTAAATTTTTATACAAACTAGGAATACGTTTTTCTTCTTCTAATAACCACTGTTTAAAATACTCTCTCTCAGTTGGCATACTAAAACAAGCTGGGCAAGAATCAGCAATCACCGGTAAATCAGCTGATGACGCAAAATCAGCTAATTGACGCTCACGCACATATACCATTGGGCGAATTATACGCAGGTCTTTAGCATCATTAATATAGTGAGCTTTCATCGTTTGAATCTTACCATTATGACACATTGACATCATTAAACTCTCACTCAAATCATCTAAATGTTGACCTAATGCCAAAACGTTATAACCTTCTCGTCTGGCGACTTGATACATCAATCCGCGCTTAATTCTAGAACAAAATGAACAATAAGAATCGCCTTTCATGCTTTCTTTAGCTTGCTCCATTATTGGAAACTCTTCAAAAAAATAGGGTGTGTCAAATTGCTTAAAAAAAGACTCTAATGATTGTGGCTCAAAGCCCTCAACTTGCGGATCAATAGTAACCACACCCAGTTCAAACTTTACTGGGGAGTGACGCTGAAAATGGCGCAAAATATGAAACAAACTTAAGGAATCTTTACCACCAGATACTGCCAATAATATCTTATCACCAGCCTTAATCATGCCAAAATCACTAATAGCACGACCAACAGGCTTAACCAGTAATTTGGGTAAATTTATGCGTGGTAAAGCCATTGTTCTTGTCTTTTTAAAGTGTCTTTAGTTAGATTGTCTTGAATACTTAGGGTGCAAAATGTTGGTGCACTGTTAGCTATTGTAACGCTCAGTTCGCTTAATAACTCGTCTCTTAAAATACCAACTTGGATTGTACTATTTTCAGCGTAAGAATCAATCGCATTCGCTAAATCCTTAGCTTGTACCTTGATACCATCAATGCTCATAATTTTGTCACCTACATACAAGCCTGCCAACTGAGCACAAGTACCATCTAATACATGGGTTATAAGTGCAAATTCTTGCTCTTTGTTAATACCAACGCCAAAGTTAGATAATTCCTCTTTCTTGTGGTTAAATTCACAATCTACACCGACGTAATCAAATGCTTGTTTTAGTGGTAATTCGTTTGTGCCATATAAATAATCATCAAAGAACTTAGTAAAATCACTCTGAGTTAAATGCGCAATGACTTTTTGCACAGTGTCGTCTTCTAAGCCCGTCTCTTGGTAATTACACCAAATCAACCTCAACACATCATCAAGCGATTGTTGATCATTGCTACGTTTACGTATCTCAATATCCAATACAAAAGCCAATAAAGCGCCTTTAGTGTAATAACTAACAATCGCATTTGGTGCGTTTTCATCTTGCTGATAAAACTTAGTCCAGGCATCAAAACTTGACTCGGCCAATGATTGCTTATATCGACCTTGACTCTTTTGTACTCGAGTTAGTGTTTGAGCAAACAAAGTTAAATATTGTTCTGGCGATAATAATTTAGTACGCAATAATGACAACTCGTCATAATACGAGGTAAAACCCTCAAAAATCCATAACTGTTCTGTGTAATTTTCCCGCCCTAAATCAAGCGCATGAAAGCTTGCTGGTTTAATTGTTTTGATCCACCATGCATGAAAATACTCATGTGAACAAAGTGCCAAAAACCGCGTGTAGTCAGAATTAATTTCGGGTTTGTCATGAACTGGCAGTTCTTTTCTAGAGCAAATTAAGCTGCTAGACTTTTTGTGCTCTAGCCCTCCATAACCTTTAGTTTTCACTAAGGTTAAAAATAAGTATTCATCAAATGGAACGTCGCCACCAAAAAAATTAATATGATGATCACAAATACGCATTAAGTCAGCTCTTAATCGAGCAATATCTGTTGTATGTTGACCAGTTAGTATCATCGCATGAGGCGTACCACATACATCAAATTCAAAACGCGTAAAGTCAGCCATCTCTACGGGATGGTCAATTAAGTCTTGGTAATGATCAGCCTGATATACTTCATGGTCTTTATGCTTTGAATTTAGCTTTAAAGTAGTAGCACAACTCCAGTCACCCAGCATGTTATTTGTTGGATAGTTAATCACCAATTCACACGGAATATCTTCAAAGCCGACTGGCTTTAAAAACACACTACTGCCATTAAAGAAGGCACGCTCATTGCTCAAATAAGCGCAACGTACCGACAAATCAAAAGCATACAGTTCGTATTCCAAAGTAATATTTTTGTCACAAGGTTGGGTGATCCAATGATTTTTATCTAGTTTTGTAATGGCGACTTTTTCACCACAGCTTTGTGCACTGATACTGATGATATGTTTAGAAAAATCTCGAATCAGATAACTACCTGGAATCCAATTCGGTAATGAAAAAACTTGCCCCAATGGGTTGGGGCTCTCAAGCGTCAATTCAACCTGAAAAATATGTGCGTGTAGATCTTTAGGGGTAAGCGTGTATCTAACAGTATTTTGAGTCATCGAACCAATTGGTCAATCGTTGCTTTAAAATCAAGCACTGCTTTTTGATAATCTGTGGCAACTTGTACATAGCCCAGTTGGGTGTTTTGCTCGTTATTTTGCGCACTAATTACAAAGCTAGCTTGACCACTACCATTGGCATAACGCTCTTTTTCTTCTGCGGTTCTAGCTTTGGCGATTGCAATTTGTTTTTTGTTTGACTTAAGCATTTGCATGAGTAAATTTATTTTCTCTTTAAGCGTAGTGATTTGCACATTAAGATCCAGCAATTGTTCTTGTTTAAATCGCCCCAAACGCGCTAATTTAATCTCTGCTTTTTTAACATTGCTGCTACTTTTAACCCCGCCAAGTGGGTACGATAAACCCAAGCCTACATTCCAAGTGGGGCTTTGATTTTCAAGAGAATTTGAATAATTAGTATTTTCGCCTTCACTCACTAAACCTAAATTCAAATCTAATTTAGCTTGTGATTCATTCTTAAAGCTAAGCAGTTGTCTTTTTAGGGTTTGCTGATCTAAGTCGGTCATTTTTAACAATCTGGCATTGTTTAATGATTTCATAGCTTTAGGTGTATAAGTTTTGTACAAATCTATCTGCGCTGTTACTTGGTTAAAATCAAGTGCCAATGTAATGGCAATTTCATGGCGTAATAAGATCAGGTCTTGTTGTGCCTTTAATAACTGCTGTTGTGCCCTTTGATACGCATCTTCTTGTAATAAAACATCAACTTTATCTACAACAGATGCTGCGAGTTTCTTCTTAACTAAATTTAACTCTTGCTCAGCTAACGCTAAGCGACGCTGGTTGATTAATTGTTGCTCTTGCGCATAGGCTAAATCAACAAAACGCTTAAGTTTTTTAAGGATGAACCCTTCTTCCAGTTCGAGTCTTTCTAATTTGTTTTTCTCAATAGAAATTTGAGCAACATCTCTATCAAGTCTATCGTTTACGCCGTCTTTATTGCGTAATAATGGATACACATAGTCAAGTGAAAATTTATTACTCACATCAAACCCATTTTTATCCTTGTCTATCCAAGTATGCTTAAAGATGATATTACTGCCCGAATTAGCGATCTTTCTCTTTGCAGAAACATCAACTGACATTGTATTTAATTTATTGTAAGTAATGCCACTTAACAACACATCACTAGCATTTTCATAGTTGCTATCAATCGCAATAATCCAATCTTCATTGGCGCTCGTTAAGCGCTTCTCAACTTGCTTAATTTCACTACTGAGTGCTTGCTGCTCAAAGAAAGGATGAGTGTTTTTTAGTTGCGCAACAAACTCACGTTCACTAATTGCTTGAGCATTAAGGCTACTTAACAATATTGTAATAGCGCTAAAGATTAGCTTCATTGCGGTATATATTTTTTAATTTCATTAATAATAGCGTAGAGTTTTTTACCCGTAGTGTCAATCACCACATCAGCAACCTCTTGGTAAAAACCTTCTCTAGCATTCACTAAATCTCGGATAGTTTGCTCTCGATTATCTGATTGCTCTAACAAGGGACGTGATTTAGATTTGGCTGTACGTTTTACTAGTTGTTCAACATTAGAAGACAAATACACTACAAAGCTGTCCCGCTTAAGAAGCGCCCTATTCTCTTCTTTGATGACGATGCCACCACCTGTAGCGATGACAATATTAGGAATTTCACAGAGATCTTTAAGCATTTGTATTTCACGCTTACGAAAACCCTCTTCGCCTTCTACGTCAAAAATATGATCAATGGCAACACCTGTACGCGCTACGATCTCAAAATCAGAATCAAAGAAATCACGTTTTAATACACAAGCAAGACGACGACCAACCGATGTCTTACCAGAGCCCATTGGACCTACTAAAACAACATTGATCGATTGATTGCCCATGATATAGTCAAAGGTAATTAAGCCAGTTGATAACTTGCACCGCAATACGGGCAAGCAGCTTTACCTTGTGAATCAAACTTTAAAAATACTTTAGGATGCATATTCCATTTATTTGCCTCTTTAGGTGGGCAATGAAACGGCAAATCCTTAGCTTCTACGGTCGAAAAGCTAACGTGTTTTTGTTGAAAATCATCTACTACTGTACTCATTGACATACTCCTTTCGCTATCCAATCTTTGTATTGGTCGTTACGACCATAAACACAATCAAAATATAAAGTTTGCAATTGCTCAGTGATTGGTCCACGCGTACCAGAACCAATGGTTCGGTTATCTAACTCACGAATAGGGGTGACCTCGGCTGCTGTACCAGTAAAGAATGCCTCATCTGCACAATAAACTTCGTCACGAGTGATGCGTTTTTCAATAATTTTGTACCCTAAATCTTGTGCCAAAGTAAAGATAGTATCACGCGTAATGCCAGCTAACGCTGAAGTTAGATCAGGCGTATAAATTACACCATCTCTAATGATAAAGATATTTTCACCACTGCCTTCAGCAACAAAACCATCAATATCAAGTAACAACGCCTCATCATAACCATCAGTCAATGCTTCTTGCAATGCTAACATTGAGTTAATGTAATTTCCATTAGCCTTGGCTTTAGTCATGGCGATATTTACATGGTGACGCGTATAACTCGATGTCTTGATGCGTATGCCATTTTTCATATTGTCTTCACCCAAATAAGCACCCCACTCCCAAGCAGCAATGATCGTATGCACTTTTAGGCCGTCAGCACGCAAACCCATGCCTTCAGAACCATAAAAACTCATTGGACGAATATAGGCACTATCTAAGTTGTTTTTAGCCACTGCGTCTTTTTGTGCTTGGTTGATTTCATCTTTTGAAAAACCAATATCCATATTCATGATCTTGGCAGAGTTAAACAGACGATCAGTATGCTCTTCAATTCTAAAAATTGCAGGGCCATTGTCTGTTTGATAAGCACGAACACCCTCAAACACACCCATGCCATAATGTAGTGTATGTGTCAGTACATGTGTCTTAGCATCACGCCAGTCAACCCACTCTCCGTCATACCAAATCAAACCATCTCTATCTTCAAATCCACTCATTTTATTCCTTGTCTAATTCAAACTCGCTATGCAATGAACGCACCGCTAATTCTAAATATCTTTCATCAATCACAACTGATATTTTAATCTCTGAAGTGGATATCATTTGAATATTAATATTTTCTTGATGTAATACTTCAAACATCTGTGCGGCAATACCTGCATGTGAACGCATGCCAATACCCACTAAAGACACCTTAACGACCTTGTCATCAGTTTGCACTGCCATAGCACCAAGTTCATCACACACATTTTGTAAAATATTTGTCGCTGAATCAAAGTCATTTCGATGTACAGTAAAAGCAAAGTTAGTTAGTCCCTCACGTGCAGAAACACTCTGTACAA
>CAJVCK010000032.1 GCA_910595805.1 uncultured Candidatus Thioglobus sp.
GTCTTTTAAGTAAATAAAATTTGGATATTTGTCAGCTATTTGCAGGACGTATTTTTCAATTAATGGAATGTCTTGCAAATATTGATGTTTACCATCACGCATCGAAAGACGTTTGAAAATTCCTAAAATTTTCAAATGGCGCTGTAAACCCATTAGGTCAAATTGCTTTTCAAATTCATTGAAGCTGATAGCGATTTTAGCCTGAGTATGATAGTAAGTTAGCAAGGTGTGTAATTCACCAGCTTCAAGCTCATAATAAGCATCTTTTAATAAAGAAACTAGATCATAACTATTAGAACCGACAACTGCATCTTGAAAATCAATAACTGAAAGTTTGTTATTAGTTATCATTAAATTTCTGCAATGATAGTCTCGATGAACAAAAACTTGCGGAGAGTTAAGAGAATTTTGCACCAATTCATTAAATAGTTGATGCAATTGAGCAAGTAGAGATTGTTCAATGCTTTTCGGCAAATACCATTCCACAATAAGCTGCAATTCAGCTTTTAGTAGTGATTCATCATAATGATTAAGCGCTTGTTTGTGCCAATCTATGGCTTGTAATTTGATAAGCTCATCAATTGCCATTTGATATAACTCAAGGGTATTTGTTTTGTCGAGCGCTTGCAGAAAAGTTGTAGAGCCTAGATCTTCAATAAGTAAAAAACCTTGTTGCAAATCTTGATCAATAATTTTAGGCGTATAAATACCGTTAAGTCTTAACAGTTTGGCAATTTTTACAAAAATCTCAGAGTTTTCCTTGTCTGGAGGTGCGTCCATGGCAATAAATGATAAATTGCTACGCTCAATGCGAAAATAACGACGGAAACTTGCGTCATCACTGGCTTTAGAGATGGTGAAATTGGCATCATCAAAAAAATTCTCCAACCAGTCTTCTAGCTGATCTAGTCGTAAGTCATACATGCTTTAATGTTTGATAATGATTGTAGATTTCCAACCAATGCTCACCCACTTTACCGTGGTTAATTAATTGATCATCAACTTTGGTAATAGGCATAACTTCACGCGTAGAGCTGGAGATCCAAACCTCGTCAGCAGATAATAATTGAGTCAGAGTTGGTGCTACTTCTTGAATGGCTAAATTGCAATACTTGGCACTTTCTAACACTAAATCACGGGTAATTCCAGAAAGGATGTTTGTGCCAGTAGGATGAGTGAATAATGTAGAATCTTTGACAATAAATACATTGGAAGTTGCACCCTCGGTAACAAGTTGATCACGGTGTAGAATCACTTCTTCAGCGTGGCAAGCTTTTGCTTGTTGCGAGTAAATTATATTGGCCAATAGAGAAGTGGACTTAATGTCGCACCTTTGCCAACGAAAGTCGGCCTGACTAATAGCACTAAAACCTGTTTCTAGTTCAGTTCTAGATTTGGGAGTGAGGGAGTTTGCCTCAACAAAGACAGTTGGTATTAGTGCTTCAAAGCTATGCTTTCTGCTGACATCTGCACCACGAGTTATTTGTAAATAAAGCGCTTGATTTGCAGTTGAAGAAAAACTTAATAGGCGATTGAAAATATCAAGCCACTCGTTGTTTGAGTAAGGGTTTTGAATTTGAATGGCGTCAAGGCTATTTTGCAAACGCTGAAGATGTTCGTATAGACGAAATATTTTTCCTGCATAAACTGGAATAACTTCATACACACCATCGCCAAATAAAAAACCTCTATCCATGACAGAAATAGAGGCTTTGTTTTTAGGAGTAAATTCGCCGTTAAGGTAGACCATTAAAGCCCAACTTTCTCCAACATGCGTGAGAAAAATCCTGCTTCTTCTGCATCTTCTAATGCGATTAAAGGAATTTTAGCAGTCGTTTTTCCTTCAAACTGGATCAAAAGACTACCCACTTTATCGCCTTTACTAATAGGTGCAGAAAGATTATCGTCTAATTGAATGACTTGGTCAGATAACTTAAACTGTCCACGAGCTAAAGTAAAGCTTTTTTCACCCGTAGTGCCAACTTTGAGTGTGTCTGTCGTAGCACTAGAAATAGGGACTTGTTTTTCAATATTTTTTAGATTTTTAGTTTCGAAAAAACGAAAACCATAGTCTAATATTTTTTGAGTTTGTGCAGTTCTGGCATCTGCACTAGTTGAGCCTAGCACAACTGAAACTAAACGCATGTCCATACGATTAGCGCTCGCAACAAGGTTGTATCCTGCTTTTTTAGTGAAGCCAGTCTTTAGACCATCAACCGTTTTATCACTCCATAGTAGCTTATTGCGGTTAGGCTGTTTGATGCCATGGTAAGTGAAATATTTTTCTGCATACCATGGGTAGAACTGTGGAAAGTCGCGAATGGTTGCTGCAGCTAAAATAGCCATATCAGCAGCTGTGGTGTATTGATTGTTATCCGGTAAGCCAGAGGCATTTTCAAAGCGAGAATTGATCATTTTTAGTTCACGCGCATATTCATTCATATAGGTAGCAAACGTACCTTCTGTACCAGCAATGTGTTCAGCTAGTGCAACAGAAGAGTCATTACCTGATTGGATAATCATGCCTTTTAGTAGTGTTTCTAGCTTGATATTCTTGCCCACCTCTACAAAACTTTTTGAACCACCGGTTTTCCAAGCTTTTTCACTAATTCGAACCTCATCTTCAAGACTAGCACGCCCATCGTTGATTAATTGAAAAACCACATAAGCTGTCATCAGCTTGACAAGACTGGCAGGTGCACGTTTTTCATGAGCGTTGTCACTTGCTAATGTTTTTCCAGAATTAAAATCAAGCACCGTATAGGCGGCAGCATTAATGTCAGGCGCTTTTGGAGTGATAAAAATTGCGGCTTGTGCATTAATTGAAAAGGCTGCAACTGATGCGATTAAGAGTTTTGATACGGATGAGAAATACATAGTGTTTGCGGGTTATTTTTGAGTGAATTGTTGCTTGATTTTTTCAGATAATAGTACAGCAGTCATTGCATATCTGTTGTCATGATTATAACGGGTTAGTACATAGAAATTCCAAAAAGTCAGCCAGGTTTCAAAATGATTATCTTGAGACAGTTTAATAAAGGCCAGTTTGGTTTTATTGTCAATGTCGCTATCTATATTAAAACCTTTGTTACGCCAATACAGAGCATTCTTTTTTGGCTTATTGGTGCTTGATTTTGCGTAGTGTTTTTGATTGTCAGTTAAGACAATTGGGCGAGTATAAGGGCCAAAATCATGCCATTGGTGTTTGTCAAAATAATTAGCAATTGATCCAATGGCATCTGCTGGACTGGTAAATAAGTTAACTTTTCCGTCAGCATCAAAGTCTATTGCATAGTGTCGGTAAGAGCTAGAAATAAATTGAGCATAACCCATAGCGCCAGCATAAGAGCCTTTAATAGCTAACGGAGCAAAGCCATTATCACGAGACATCAGCAAGAACTCTTCCAATTCTTTTTGGTAGAATTTTTTTCGACGATGCTTGCCAAAGGATAATCTCGCTAAAGTCTCAAGTGTGGGGTGAGTGCCTTTGTTTTTTCCATAATTGGTCTCAATGCCTAAAATTGCAACAATAATCTCTTGAGGAACGTTAAATTGCTGTTCGGCTTGTTTAAGTGTTTTTAGATTGTCTTTCCAAAATTGCACGCCATTATTGATACGAGTATCAGTTATAAACAATGTGCGATATTTATCCCAAGATAAGGATTTTGACTTTGTTTTCTTGGGTTTAGTAGTTTTTTTAGCAACAACTAGAGATGTTTTTGAAAATATAAACTGCAATTCTTGTTTATCAAAATGGTGTTTTTTAACCATTTTGTTAATGAAGTTATGTGTAGCCTGAAAGTTTGTTGCTGGTAGGCTTTCGGCCATTACAACAGTAGGTAGGTATAGGAAGATAAATACAATAAAAGGCATTATTGTTGTAGATATCTTGGAGATTTGTGTTTGCGAATTGCCATAATAATGCCAAAACTAGCCATTAGGGTAATGAGCGATGAGCCACCATAGCTAATTAATGGAAGTGGCACACCGACCACTGGCAACAAGCCTGATACCATGCCAATATTAACAAAGATATAGGTAAAGAATGTCAAGGTGAGACTAGCGCCTAATAATTTTGAAAAATTGTCTTCAGACTGAAAAGAAATAACAAAAGCTCTATAAATAATTAGACCGTAAAGTAAAAATAAAATCAATACCCCAAGAAAACCCAATTCTTCAGCTACTACTGCGAAAATAAAGTCTGTTGCATGTTCTGGTAAAAAATTTAGTTGAGATTGTGATCCTTGCTCTAGACCTTTGCCAAATATGCCACCCGATCCAATTGCAATTTTAGATTGAAGAATATGATAACCCGATCCCAGTGGATCTGAGCTTGGATCTAGCAAGGTCATAATGCGCTTTTTTTGATAGGCCATTAGTAAATAATTCCAGGCTATGTAACTGCCCGCTACTATTAATGAGCTGATAAGGCTTAAATTTAGCCAAGTGTTTTTAAGAATTTGTATACGAATTCCTGAGAAAAACAAAACATAAACACCTGAAGCGCCAATTAATAGTGAAGTGCCTAAATCTGGTTGTCTAGCGATTAATAGAACGATGGCAGCAATAGAGACAATGGATAAAAAGATTGGAATGGGTTTTGGTGGTAAAGTTTTATCACTAAGAATTGAGGCGATTGCTATAGGGACAATAACTTTCATAATTTCAGATGGTTGGAAACGAATAAATCCAAGATCAAGCCAACGTTGTGCACCACCACTACTAGAGCCAAAAAATAAGACCAATGTTAATAAAAAAATACCAAATAACATTAAAAAAGGAGAAAATCGTCTTAACAAATAGGGTGGAATTTGAGCAATAATAAGCATAGCGCTAATTGCTAGTGCAAAGTGAAAAATTTGCTTATAAAGAGTGGATATTGAGCCCGCTGATGCAGAATATAGAACCACAAGACCAAAACCACTTAACGCCATAATTAAAAGAAATAATGGCGTATCCATTTTGAAATAACGCCAAAAATGACGAATCTGTTCAATACTAAAGAGACTCATAGTAACAATAGGCCAACATTCCTAACATCTGATAATAACAGGTTGAAGCTTCGGCAAGCTGATTCGCTATTCATGCTTTCAGTATTAACCCCCATTTGCTGAATATCAACTTGTTGCTTGCCTGTAAGGAATCTTGGTAATTTTCCTGTACCAATAATCAAAATATCAACATCATCTTGACTGGTTAATGGAAATAGCGTGGCTTTGTTAATATCAGATATGTTGGTAATTTCTACTTCTGTTGAAAAATTTTTAGAAATAAAACAAGGTGTTTTAAGTTGAATATTGTTTAATTGCACAAGATTATTTTCTATAGAAATAATGCTGTTTTGGCTGTTGTCTTGTTGGTTAAATTCCACTTAAAGAGTAAGGTTTGTTTGCTGATTATTGACCCATTATAACCACAGTCTGCGTGTAAAATTATTGTCTTTTTATATTTGAGAAATATTGTGAGCGATTCAAACTCTACTGACATTTATAATGCAGATTTATCTAGCGGTATCACTGCTTTTGACACTAAAAATTTCACCATGGCTTATCAATTATTAGCACCACTTGCAGCCCAAGGTAATGCAGAAAGTCAATGGCGCCTTGGAATGATGCAAATGAACGGTCTGGGTATGGTGGAAAATCAGCCTTTAGGTTTTGAGAATTTCATCTTAGCAGCGGAGCAGGGCCATGTGTTTGCCCATCATATGATTGGTGTTGCTTACATGACTGGTGAAGGAGTTGAAAAGGATATTAATAATGCTATTGAATGGTTTGAAAAGGCTGCTGAATTTGGCATCCCGGGGCCTATGTATACACTTGGCATGCTGTATGAAGATGGTAAGGAAGTTGAGAAAGATCTTGAAAAAGCACAAGCTTGGTATAACAAAGCAGAACAATTAAACCAGTGATGAAGTCAAGATTTGCCCCTTCGCCAACAGGATATTTACACATAGGTGGTGCCAGAACGGCGTTATTTGCTTGGGCTTGGGCCAAAAAACAACAGGGGCAGTTTGTATTGCGAATTGAGGATACTGATCGTGAACGCTCAACTCAGGCTTCAGTTGATGCAATTTTGGATGGCATGAATTGGTTAGGCTTGGCACACGATGAAGGTCCTTTTTACCAAACAGATCGTTTTGTTCGTTACAAAGAGATTATTCAACAGCTACTTAACGAAGATAAAGCTTATTATTGTGAATGCTCAAAAGAACGTTTGCAAATTTTGCGCGATGAGTTAACTGAAAAAGGTGAAAAAGCAAAATATGATGGCTGTTGTCGAGATAAAAATCTAAGTTCGGGTGTGGTGCGCTTTAAAAATCCTTTAGAGGGTGTTGTGGCATTTAATGATGCAGTCAAAGGTAAAATTTCAATTGCCAATAAGGAATTGGATGATTTGATTATTGCTCGCACTGATGGCACTCCAACTTATAATTTAACCGTTGTAGTAGATGATTATGATATGGAAATTGATACCGTTATACGCGGTGATGATCATATCAATAACACGCCTAGGCAAATCAACCTGTATCAAGCATTGAATTGGCGTCTGCCAGAGTTTGCGCATTTACCA
>CAJVCK010000033.1 GCA_910595805.1 uncultured Candidatus Thioglobus sp.
GACGTACGATAATAGCAATAACCGCCAAAATAGCTCCTAGAGCAAGAGACCCAACATCGCCCATGAAGATCTCAGCAGGGTAGGTGTTAAACCATAAAAACCCAAATCCTGCGCCCATCAGTGCAGCACAAACAACAAACAGCTCTTCTGTGCCTGGCATGAATGGCATATTAAGATAGTCAGCAAAATTGTAGTTACCAGAGATGTAAGCAAAAATTGCCAAAGCGCCTGAAATTAAAATGACTGGCATGATAGCCAGACCATCCAAACCATCTGTTAGATTGACAGCGTTAGAACTGCCAACAATAACAAAATAAGACAAAACCACTAAACCAATAGTGCCTAAAGGGATCGTCCAATCTTTGAAGAATGGAATAAGTAAGTCAGTAGAAATTGATTGCCCTGTGTTGTTAACCAGCCAAATTCCAATAACAATCGCTCCTAAAGATTGCGCCAAGTATTTTTTTTTAGAACTTAAACCATCAGAAGACTGGTGTTTGATTTTTAAGTAATCATCAGCAAATCCAATAGCGCCAAAAATAAGCGTAGTGGCAATTACAATCCATAAAAAAGAATTATGCCAATCACCCCAAATAACAATACTAATAACAAAACAAAATAGAATGATCAGGCCTCCCATGGTTGGGGTTCCGGCCTTGGTTAAATGTGACTCTGGGCCATCAGTTCGAACAATTTGACCGATTTGATATTGTTGTAATTTCTTAATAAAAAAATGACCTAAAAATAGGCTAATAAATAGAGCTGTTAGCATAGCCAGCACTGCTCTTAGCGTTAAGTAGCTTAGAACATTAAAGCCTGAATCGTACTGGGCTAGAAAATTGAGAAACTCTAAAAACATTATTTAGACAGCAACTCCAATTCAAAAATCATAACAGACTCTCTGCTAAGAAGGCTTGATGAAGGCTCTTCATCGCCAAAGACTAAAAAATAAGGTGCAACAACGGTTCGTTTTTCTCCTGCTGTCATTGTCATGACAGATTTGTCTATCGCATCAACCACTTGACCAGTTCCAGGTACAAACAATAAAGGTCTTCCCGCCTCTCTAAGCACAGTACCATCTTCAAGCTTAAGCTCATAATTGACTTTGGCTAATTTACCTAATACGGGTATTTTTTTGCCATGTCCAGGTTCTTTTATTTGATAGTAAAAGCCCTCTTTAGTTTGAATGGCATCTGGGTAATTAAGATCAATATAGGCTTGGAATTTTTTTAACTTTGCTTTTTCTGCCAGATCTTTAGAGGCTAAAGTTTTTTGTGCCTGCTGATTAAAGGCGGCCTCATCAGTTTGAAAGCTCTCTGCCTCTGCGCCAATACGAATAATTTTTACTTTTCGAATAAAATCGCCTTTTTCAATACTATTAACCACATCCATGCCTTCAACTACATGACCGAAAACGGTATGCTTCCCGTCTAACCATCCTGTGGCCTTATGAGTAATAAAAAACTGAGAACCATTGGTATCAGCGCCTGAATTTGCCATTGACAAAATACCACCTTTGTCATGTGTTAGATCTGTAATCTCGTCAGCAAATTGATAGCCTGGACCTCCTGTTCCGTTGCCTTTTGGGTCGCCACCTTG
The DNA here is from genome assembly GCA_910595805.1 of uncultured Candidatus Thioglobus sp. The sequence continues at coordinate 1,600 of CAJVCK010000033.1, forward strand.
AACCATAAAATTATTAATAACTCTATGGAATTTTAAACCGTTGTAAAAAGGCTTCCCTGTTTGAATGTTTGATTTTTTTGTTCCTTCAGCCAATCCAGCAAAATTAATAACAGTAAGCGGGGTTTTTTTAAAGGCAAGCTTGATAATTATGTCTCCTCGATTGGTATGTAAATTAGCATACAAGCCATCGTCTAATTTTGCTTGAGATTGAAGTGACAAGAGAAGTGTTAAAAATATGGTTAGAATTCGCATGATTACCCCTAAAAAGAAAACCAATATGTTACCAAAGATATAAATATTAATCGGTTAAAATACCACGTTATAAAGCTAATGTAATAATTAGCCGACTGATTTAGGAGAAAATATGTCTTTATTAATTACCGATGAATGTATTAACTGTGATGTTTGTGAGCCAGAGTGTCCAAACGAAGCAATCTATATGGGCGATGAAATCTATGAAATTGATGGCGATAAATGTACCGAATGTGTTGGTCATTTTGACACGCCTCAGTGTGTTGAAGTGTGCCCAGTTGATTGCTGTTTGTCTGATCCTGATCGAGTAGAAACTGACGAGGAATTATTAGCTAAGTTGGCATAATAAAATAGACCTACACAAAAAAGGCGACCTGATTAGGCCGCCTTTTTTTGTTTTTAGACGATAAAGGTTATCTGTCTAATGCATCCTTAAGTGCTGTTAAGCATAAGGCAATATTCTCTTTTCTAGAAGAATGACCCATCAAGCCAATGCGCCATACTTTACCTGCATAAGCACCAAGGCCTGCGCCGATTTCTAAGTTGTATTCGTTAAGCAAAATACCACGAACAGTTGCATCGTCAGCGCCTTCAGGGATGAATACTGAATTAAGCTGTGGAAGACGGTCAGCTTCATCAACTAAGAAATTAATACCCATGGCCTCAAGGCCGGTTTTTAACTCTTCATGATTTGCTTGATGACGTGCCCAAGAGTTTTCTAAACCCTCTTCTGATATCATTACTAAAGACTCGTGTAAGCCATATAGTGTATTAACAGGTGCCGTATGGTGGTAAGTTCTTTGTGCACCGTCACCCCAGTATCCCATGACTAGGTTTAAGTCTAGAAACCATGATGTTACAGCTGTCTTGCGGTTTTTGACTTTGGTTAATGCACGTTCGTTAAAACTAACAGGTGAAATACCTGGCATGGCTGAAAGACATTTTTGTGAGCCTGAATAGATGGCATCGATTTCCCATTCATCAACACGTAGTTCAGAGCCACCCAGTGAAGTGACTGCGTCTACAATCGTCACACAATCGTTATCATGTGCACTTTTACAAAGTGCTTTGGCATCAGATCTTGCACCTGTTGAGGTTTCAGCATGTACAAAAGCTAAGATCTTTGCATCAGGGTTTTCTTTTAGAGCTTGTTCAACTTTGTCAGTTGATACTGCCACGCCCCAATCATCTTCAACAACAATTGCCTCACCACCAAAACGTGTAATGTTTTCTTTCATGCGTATGCCGAATACACCATTGATACAGACAACTACTTTATCGCCAGGCTCTACTAAGTTAGCAAAACAAGTTTCCATACCAGCAGAACCGGGTGCAGATACAGGCATGGTTAATTCGTTTTCAGTCTTAAAGAGGTACTTTAAACCTTCTTTAGTTTCATTCATCATTCCAACAAAAGCTGGGTCAAGGTGGCCAATAGTTGGGCGCGCCATTGCTGATAAAATTCTTGGATGTACGTCAGAAGGACCTGGGCCCATCAAAGTTCTGATTGGTGGATTAAATGATTTCATAGTTTTTTGTAGTTTATAAAAATAAATAAGCCATTATAATTGCTTGTATGTCTGTCGTCCAAGAATTATCTCGCGCTTTACCTAAGGGCATTGTTATAACTGGTGAAGAAAATACACGCCCATTTGAATGTGATGGTCTGAGTGTGTATCGCCAAAAGCCATTGGCTGTAGCCTTGCCAGAAAATGTTGATCAAATTAAACAGATTTTAAAAATCTGTCAAGCCAACAATACGCCCGTGGTAACGCGTGGTGCAGGCACCGGTCTAGCTGGAGGCGCCATGCCGTTAGAGCAATCGATAGTATTGGGATTGTCAAAACTTAACCAAGTTAAACATATTGATGTTGAAAAACAACTGGCAGTCGTTGAGCCAGGGGTTAGAAATATTGCCATTAGTGAAGCAGTCGCTGAACATGATTTGTATTATGCGCCAGATCCATCAAGCCAAATTGCCTGTACGATTGGTGGCAACGTGGCTGAGAATTCAGGTGGCGTGCATTGTCTTAAATATGGTCTAACAGTTCACAATATTGAATCTTTAACAATGCTTACTATGGATGGTGAAGAGCTAACTCTGAGTCGTCAAGACGATGGCATGGGTTTGTTGGCATTGATGAATGGTTCCGAAGGCTTGTTAGGCATTATGATTGAAATCACGGTCAAGCTCACCCCAACACCGCAACTCGCCAGAGTGGTGATGGCAGCTTATGATTCGGTACGTGATTGCGCTAATGCCGTGGCGGATATTATCAAGGCTGGCATCATTCCAGCAGGCTTAGAGATGATGGACAAGTTTGCCATTGAGGCAGCTGAAGGCTTTGCCAAGGTGGGTTACCCACTCGATGCACAAGCTTTATTGTTATGTGAGTTAGATGGCACACAAGCGCAAGTGCGGGCCGAACTTGATACCGTATTAAAGGTACTGTCAGGCGCATCCACTTTGAAAGTATCAGAGAGCGAAGAAGAACGCCTAAATTTATGGAAAGGACGTAAATCTGCCTTCCCAGCAGTAGGGCGTTTATCGCCTGATTACTACTGCATGGACGGCACTATTCCACGCCGTCATTTAGCAGATATGCTGGAAAAAATTAACAAACTCTCTCAAAAATACCAACTCAGAGTCGCTAATGTTTTTCATGCAGGCGATGGCAATCTGCATCCACTTATTTTGTATGATGCCAATATTCCAGGCGAGTTAGAGAGAACCGAAGAATTTGGTACTGACATCTTAAAACTCAGTGTAGATATGGGCGGTACCATTACCGGTGAGCATGGGGTCGGTATCGAGAAGCTTAACGCCATGTGTCATCAATTTAATTCTAAAGAGTTAGAAATCTTTCATAAGATTAAACAGGCTTTTGACCCAGATTCGTTACTTAATCCTGGAAAAGCCGTGCCAGAGCTACACCGCTGTGCTGAACTAGGATCTATGCATGTGCATCATGGCGAGCTACCACACCCAGAGCTGGAGCGATTCTGATGACAGATAGAATCGCACAGCTACAAGCAATCGTTGAGGAATCAGACAGCTTGCACATTAATGCCGAATGGCTAGATTATGCTGGCGTGGTGGAATACTATCCAGAAGAGTTGGTGATGACCGTTAAAGCTGGCACCACCATTGCTGAACTTAAAAAGCAGCTAAAGAAAAACAACCAATCCTTAACTTTTTATACCAAAGATGACAATGCTAGTATTGGTGCTGTGTATGCCAATGGTGGAGAGGATATTTCTGATAGCGTTTTAGGTGTGCAAATTATTGATGGTAATGGTGAAGCGTTAAATTTTGGTGGTCAGGTGATGAAAAATGTCGCTGGTTATGATGTGGCGCGCTTATTAGTCGGGTCCAAGGGCAAGTTAGCAGTAATCACACAAATCAGTTTTAAGGTGTTACCAAGTGCCTATGTTGGTGAGCTTTCAGCACCGATTAAGATTAGCAATAACCCAGCATTACGCAATGAAATCGAACAAAGGTTAAAGTCAGTATTTGACCCCAAAGGTGTTTTTCAGTAATGCAAACGGATCACATTCAAAACCAAAAAGCCAATGACATTATTCGTAAGTGTGTGCATTGCGGATTTTGCTTAGCCACTTGTCCAACTTATCAACTCTTAGGTGACGAGTTGGATTCGCCTCGTGGGCGTATCTATCTCATTAAATCTTCACTTGAGAATAATCATTTTTCTGATCAAAGTATCAAACATCTTGATCGTTGTTTGACTTGTCGCTCTTGTGAAACGACTTGTCCATCTGGCGTTGAATATGGAAAGTTAGTTGATATTGGTCGTGAGTTTGTTGAGCAGAAGCGCCCGATCTGGCAAAAAGTCTATCGTTACTCTGTGCGTAAATTACTAACCACACCACTACTGTTCAATCCGATTGGATTTGTTGCAAAACACTCAAGCAAACAAGGTAGGGCCATCACCCCAAATGCTGGCAGTAAAAAAGTATTACTATTGGGCGGTTGTGTACAGCCGGTACTTGCGCCGAACATTAATCACAGTATTAAAAATATCTTGGCCAAGCTTGGCTATGATGCGATTGAAACCCCACAAAAACAATGCTGTGG
>CAJVCK010000034.1 GCA_910595805.1 uncultured Candidatus Thioglobus sp.
TTAGCTTTACACATCCTAAAAAGAAAAGACCAAGAGTGGCTGATGCTATAAAACACGAGGTTAAGAAATATATTAAGCGTGAGCGTAATAAAACATTGCCTGAAGATATGGATTTTTGGGATTTTGATTGTCGCTTTGGTGCAGACGAAGCGTCATCTGGTGTGATCCATGTGTCAGAAATTAACAAAGTCATTGCAGAGGCTCATGACGAAGGGTTAGATACATTTTTCTTAGAGGTGCTAGCTAAGCCCGCTAAAAGAACTAAAAAGCCTGAATCAGAAAAAGAAGCTGAAAGTTTTTTGGAGTAATTCGTTTGAGTTAGTTTATTAAAAAAATGCCACTAATTTAGTGGCATTTTTTTTTACTTGAAATTATAAAATTTCTTTAGATTAGGTTTTCCATTGGCGATGAAGCAGAAGCGTAGGCTTTTTTCATCATTCTTCCCGCTAAAAAAGATTCTCTTCCTGCAATAACAGCGTGTTTCATCGCACTTGCCATTAACACGGGGTCAGCAGCATTAGCAATCGCTGAGTTCATTAATACACCATCACAACCAAGCTCCATCGCTTTAGCAGCGTCTGATGCACAACCGATACCTGCATCTACAAGTACCGGAACATTGGCTTGTTCTTTGATAAGTTTAATATTCGCAGGGTTGGCAATGCCTTGACCTGAGCCAATTAGCGAAGCAAGTGGCATCACGGCAGCGCAGCCAATATTTTCTAATTCTTTGGCAACGATAGGGTCGTCACTGGTGTAAACCATGACATCAAAGCCATCGTCAACCAGTGTTTGTGCAGCGGATAGTGTTTCTACAATGTTTGGATATAAGGTTTTTTCATCGCCTAGCACCTCAAGCTTGACTAAATTGTGCCCGCCTAATAATTCACGTGCTAATTGGCAAGTGCGTACCGCATCTTTAGCCGTGTAACAGCCTGCGGTATTGGGCAATATTGTGTATTTATCAGGATTGATGACGTCAAGTAAATTTGGCTCATTTTCGTCCTGACCAATGTTAGTACGACGAATGGCAACCGTAATAATATCAGCCTCGGCTGCATCTGTTGCAAGTTTGGTTTCGTTAAGATCTTTGTATTTTCCTGAGCCGACCAATAAGCGAGAGTTATAAGTTTTTCCTGCAATTACTAAGGGTGTGTCAGTCATAATGAGATTGATTTATTGCTTTGAATATAAGCCGAAAATTTTACCTAAATTACAATATTGGTACTACAAGTATTTTTTTATTTTTCAAGGAAAATTATTAAATACTCGATTGAGCATAGATAAAGCTATGTGATTGAGAGGATTTTGTAATTTAACGCTGAAGAATAAGAAAAGATGAAGAAATATGGCGGAGAGTGAGGGATTTGAACCCTCGATAGGGGATAAACCCTATACACCCTTAGCAGGGGCGCGCCTTCAGCCACTCGGCCAACTCTCCAGAAAAAAAATATTATACGCTAAAAAAATAGCAGTTTGAAATGGCGTTTTTAAAAGCCGTAGTTGTATTTTAGGTTTATTTTTTGGTATTGTTCTTTAGGGTCTAGCTTTAATCGAACTTTCCCCCAATCGCCTTCAAGTTTTAATTTTTCTTCCAAGGCCTTTAATTTTCTTTTTGCATTAAGCATCATCATTTCTGTTTTGTTCCACTCTGACGCATTTTCATCTGTTACATCTAAACGTTGTTCGTAATAACGAAGTAATTTTTTGATTTGAAGTGTTTCATTGTTAATAACATTCATATCCATATCCATATCTAATTGAGTATCAAGTTCTAGTAGGTTTATATCTAGCGCCTCAATTTGATCTTTAATGGGCATTTCTTCTATCTCTGCTTCTATCTCTGCTTCTATCTCTACCTCTGTTTCGTTTGCCGTAACAATGGCATTATTCTGTTTTATCTCAATGGGAGGATGTTGCGGAGTTGCTTGGTTGATTTCAACTATATTTTCAGGCGTTTTTATAGGTGTACGCACTTCTTTAGAGTTATTTATAGTATTAGTATTAGTTTTAATATTTTGAACTTTGATCTCTTGTTGAGCAGGTGGCGTAGAGTCTATTGCCATGGGTTCAAGTATTTTTTGTTGATTTTGGCCTAATAAAAAACTAATAATAAGTATTAATGCAATTAATGTTGTGGAGAAATATTTGGTGTTATTGGTGTTATTGGTGTTATTGGTGTTATTGGTGTTTAATTGATGTTTGTTGATAAAGTTAAATGACGTAGAATTTTTTGCATTCATCTTCCCTGTCGGGAAGTGAGAAATATAACCACAATGATCGCATTCAACTTCTGTTTTTACCTTTTTAAAATCCCAATCATCTTGCAAGATTTTAAAATTACAGTGCTTGCATATTGTTACATATTCAATCCATTGATCAAAATAATTAGAAATTAGCCCGCCTTTTTGGGCTGACATTCTTTTACCGTGTGGATAAGTTTTTTGTTCTTTCTTATTTTTCCAGCTGGTCTTAGAGTATTTATTATTCATTGCAATTAAAATCTATCTATCTGATTTTTAATTGCTAATGTTATCATTAAAAGAACCAGCGATAGATTCCTAATGTGTTGACACATACAAACACAGTATTAAGTAGCACCAAGGAGTTGTCCTCGTTTTTCATCCCTTGGATAACCCAGCTGATGGCAGAAATCATAAAAAATATATAGCCAAACTTCGAATAATTGAAGTTTAGCGCCACCAATAAGCCGCCAGTAATGCCAGTAATTGTGCCTAACCACCCCCAGGCATTATTCATGGATTTCAAAGTCGTGTGTGACAGCGGCAGTTTTGCCGAGCATAATAGAGGCAGAGCAGTATTTGTCTGCCGATAAGCTGACTGCCTTCCCCACCTTTTTGTCGTTTAAATTAGTGCCTTTAACGACAAAGTGAATATGAATTTTTGTAAAAACTTTGGGGTGATCATCTGCACGTTCAGCTGTGATTTCTGCATAACAATCACGCACTTGTTCACGCATTTTTTTGAGTGTTGAAACCACATCAACAGTTGTGCAACCACCCATGCCGAGTAGTAGCATTTCCATCGGACGGATGCCTAAATTTTTACCACCAAGATCTTCTGGGCCGTCCATCACTACAGCATGACCACTGGCTGATTCACCAACCATCATCATTCCATCAATCCATCTGACTGTTGTGTTCATATATTTATCCTTTAAAAATTTCTTGTAATGCGACCCCAGGGTCGTCTTGACGCATGAATGCCTCACCCACTAAAAAACTATAAATATCGTGTTCATGCATAAAGGCTACGTTTTCGGAATTTAGAATGCCACTTTCAGTAATGACCAGAATATCGTCTTTGATTTCACGCAGTAAATCAACCGTAGTTTGTAATGAAACATCAAATGTACGTAGATTACGATTATTAATACCAATCATAATCAATGGTAGTTGGAGTGCACGCTTAAGCTCTTCTACATTGTGCACCTCTACTAAAATATCCATGTTGAGTTGCATTGCATGCTGCGCTAGTATTTCCATCTCCCCATCACTAAGACAAGCTGCAATAAGTAATATGCAGTCAGCACCCATCACGCGTGCTTCTAAGATTTGATATGGGTCAATAATAAATTCTTTACGCAGTACCGGCAAAGACACCGCCTTTCTGACATCAATCAAGTATTGATCATCACCTTGAAAGAAGTCTTTGTCAGTGAGTACTGATAAACAGGCTGCACCATGTGCTTCATAGCTTTTAGCGATTTCGACTGGGTTAAAGTTCTCACGTAAGACACCTTTTGAAGGGGATGCTTTTTTGATTTCTGCAATGATGGCATTTTGTTTTAAATCTGCCTTATTTTTTAACGCTTGATAAAAATCACGTGTTTCGCGATTTTCATAAGCGTTTTTCATCATCTTATCGAAAGAGATGTTGTTCTTGCATTCAATGATTTCTTGCTCTTTGCGGGCAATAATTTTTTTTAGGATATCTGGCGTATTTGTCATGATTAAGTATTTTAAATGAATTGTATAACTTATAATTAAACTTTAGATTTTGAACACAGTAAAAAAATATGAAATTATTAGATTTTGAAGTTGGTATTAATCAACCATTCTTTTTAATTTCTGGCCCGTGCGTTATTGAGTCAGAGTACATGGCAATGAGTACGGCTGAAACCTTAAAACAGGTTACAGATGATTTAGGGATTAACTTTATATATAAGTCATCTTATGATAAAGCCAACAGATCTAGTACAAGTAGTTTTAGAGGGCTAGGAATTGACGAAGGCTTACGTATTTTGCAAAAAGTAAAAGATGAGGTAGGCGTGCCAGTACTGACTGATGTTCATGAAGATACGCCGTTAGACGAGGTGGCTTCAGTAGTGGATATGATGCAAACACCAGCTTTTTTAGTGCGCCAGACTAACTTTATTCAGAATGTGTGTAAACAAGGTATTCCTGTAAATATTAAAAAAGGCCAATTTCAAGCGCCTTGGGATATGCAGAATGTAGTTGATAAGGCTTTTGAAACTGGCAATAAAACCATTACAGTTTGTGATCGTGGCACCTCGTTTGGCTATAACACCTTAATATCAGATATGCGCGGTTTATCAACCATGCGCTCAACAGGACAACCTATTGTATTTGATGCGACGCATTCCGTCCAACAACCGGGTGGCAATGGCCTTACTTCGGGTGGTCAAAGAGAAATGGTGCCAGTGCTTGCAAGGGCTGCAGCAGCAGTAGGTGTTTCAGGGTTTTTCATGGAAACCCACCCTGATCCCGAAAATGCTAAGAGCGATGGCCCAAATATGATCCCAATTCATAAGATGGGTGAGATGTTAAAAGCGTTGCAAGATATTGACAATATTACAAAACAAAATGGGTTTCTAGAGGATCAACTAACATGACACGTATTGCAGTAGTTGGCGCTTCAGGGCGCATGGGCCAAACTATTATTGAAGCGATTAACCAAAATGATAAAGTCAGTTTAGGCGCTACTCTTGATAAGGGCGATGACTTAAATGAGGCATTAGATCAGTTTGACGTATTGATTGACTTTACTCGACCTGAAGCTACGCTTGATTATCTAAATACATGTGTTACAGCAGGTAAAGCAATGGTTATTGGCACCACAGGTTTTGACAATGAAGGACTCGAAGTGATCAATAACGCAGCACAACAAATTCCAGTCGTTTTTGCGCCAAATATGAGTGTTGGTGTGAATTTATCACTTAAATTGTTAGACATGGCGGCACGTGTTATTGGTGAAGAGGCCGATATTGAAATTGTAGAAGCGCATCATCGTCATAAAGTAGATGCACCTTCAGGTACAGCCTTAAAAATGGGTGAGGTAGTGGCAAATGCCTTGGGTAGGGATTTGTCTACTTGTGCAGTGTATGGTCGTGAAGGCATTGAAGAGCCACGTGATCGTCAAACCATTGGTTTTTCTACTATTCGTGGTGGTGATGTGGTGGGCGAGCATACAGTTAGTTTTTTTATGGAAGGTGAGCGTGTTGAGATTACTCATAAGGCTTCATCGCGCATGACGTTTGCTAATGGTTCAGTTCGTGCGGCTAGTTGGTTAAAAAGCCAATCTGCTGGATTGCATTCAATGCAAGATGTGTTAGATCTTTAGGAGTTTAAAATGTTGTACGCTATCATTTCTCAAGATGTTGAGAATTCATTGAAAAAAAGAATGTCAGTACGGCCTGCACATATTGAACGCTTAAACAACCTAAAAAACGAAGGGCGTTTGATTTTAGCGGGACCGCATCCGGCGATTGATAATAATGAACCTGGTGAGGCTGGATTTACTGGTTCATTGGTAGTGGCCGAGTTTGATTGTTTAGAAGATGCTCAAGCATG
>CAJVCK010000035.1 GCA_910595805.1 uncultured Candidatus Thioglobus sp.
TCTAAACACTCTTTAGCAACTCGTTCAACGCTAACGCTAATAATATGCCCTTCGCTAACACTTAAAAAAGGATCAACTTGTACATGCACATCTGCGGCAATCAAGTGTCCAATTTTTCTAGTACGTAATGAGTGTACATTATTAACACCACTAATTCTACCGATTGAATCTCTTAATTGTTGTACTTGGTGAGCATCAATTGAGGTGTCAACCAATTCTTTAGTGGCACCCGTTCCAAGTTCCCAAGCAATATAAATAACCATTAGACCGACAATCATGGCAGCTATGCTATCTAGGTATAAATAACCACTCAAGCTACCTAAAATACCAACAAGCACAACTATTGAGGACAATGCATCGCTACGATGATGCCACGCATTAGCTTTCAACATATCTGATTTGTAGGTTTTGGCAACTTTAAGTGTGTACCAATATAGCGCTTCTTTTGACAGAATCGATAGTGCGGCTATACTTAATAAAAGTGTGCTGTGCGTTAGAGAACTTGGATTAGATAGTCGATTAAAACCGTCAAATACAATCCCTATGCCAACAATAGCTAGAATAATCGCTAAGCCAAGTGTTGCAACAGTTTCAAATCGTTCATGTCCATAGGGATGCTCTTCATCTGCCTCCTCTGAAGAATGAGCAGCTGCATACCAAACCACGCCATCTGACAAAAGATCTGAAAAAGAATGAATTCCATCAGCAATTAAGGCGCCAGAGTTACCAATAACACCAATAATAACTTTTAATATGGCAAGAGTAAAGTCAACAATAGCACCGATAATAGTCACTCGTTGACTGGCTTGAGTCCGATCTTCTGTATTCATAACACCTTGTGCTTGTAAGTTTTTCTATATTTTAAGTTATCTATTGGTAACTGTGTATTTACCTTATTTTATATTTTTTAATTCTAATTATGATTTTCTTATATAATATTGATAATCATTCCTATTAGTATTTACATTTATTAATGTTAAACATCAACAATCTTTCGATTATTTATCAAAATAATAGCATATTAGAAGATTTCAACCTCAAGCTTGAGCAGGGTGAAATTTTTGCTTTATTAGGGGATAGTGGCAGTGGAAAAAGCTCCGTATTGAGATTTATTGCTGGCTTAGATGTAGCTAAAAAAGGTCAGGTCATCTTAGATGGCAATCAATTATCTACTGCTGGTCAACACACTGTCAATCCAGAGTCTAGAGGGGTTGGCATGGTATTTCAAGACTATAGTCTATTCCCGCATATGAGTGTTGAAAAAAATATTGCCTTTGGTATTCAGCATTTACCAAAATTAGAACAACAGCAATGCATAACAGAACTGCTGAAAATGATTGATTTGGTTGGCATTGAAAAAAAATATCCACATCAATTATCAGGTGGAGAGCAGCAGAGAGTGGCCTTAGCAAGAGCTTTAGCGCCTTCGCCAAAATTGTTGTTATTGGACGAGCCTTTTTCTAGTTTGGATAAAAATCATCGAGATCAGTTAGTGGCTCAAGTTCGCCATATTCTTAAGCAAACTAATACAACCTCTATTTTAGTGACGCATAATATCGATGAAGCTAATACCCTTTCAGATAAAGTGGGAAAAATTGATAATAAGCGCTTGACTATTAAATGATAATGAGTATCATTAGTAATTGATAATCATTATCATTTATAAAAAAATACAAGGAGAAAGGCAGAATGAATATTAAGACATGGATTTCATCAGCAGTTATGCTATCGGTGATATCAGTATCAAGCACGTCAGTTGCGCAAACGACATACAATAACTTAAAACAGCAAATGGCAAATAATGAGCCAGTTACTGTATATAGCTCTAGAAAGGAGCATCTCATTAAGCCATTATTTCAAGCATTTACCCAAGATACGGGGATTAAAGTTGACTACTTAACGGGTAAGGGTGGTGCATTGATTGAACGTTTGAAACTTGAAGGTGCAAATACACCAGCAGATATGTTTATGACTGTTGATGCAGGTAATCTTTGGTACGCGGGTTCGCAAGGGTTATTTCAAGAGGTGCAAACAGACACTTTAAAAAACAACATTCCTGCTCATTTAAGAGATCCACAAGGTCTATGGACAGGTTTATCAGTGCGCGCACGGACTATTGTTTATTCAACACAGCGTGTCAACCCTGCAGAGTTGTCAAGCTATGAAGATCTTGCTAATGATAAATGGAATGGACGTTTATGTTTAAGAACGAGTAAAAAGGTTTATACCAAGTCGTTAGTTGCCTCTGTTATTTATCATCAGGGTGAAAAAAAAGCGGGCGATATTGTTAGCGGCTGGGTTGATAATTTGAGTGCCACACCGAATGCTAAAGATTCGCATGTAATGAATGCTATTTTGGCGGGTCAATGTGATGTTGGCTTGGTAAACACGTATTACTTTGGTCGTTTAATTGAGAAAAATCCACAAGCACCTTTAAAGCTGTTTTGGGCTAATCAAGACACCACGGGCGTGCATGTTAATGTGTCTGGTGCGGGCGTGACAAAGCATGCGTCTAATGTTGCTGGTGCTGTACAGTTGTTAGAATGGCTGTCATCTGCAAAGGCGCAAGCGATTTATAGTTCTTTAAATAAAGAATATCCAGCCAATCAAAATGTCGCAGCAGATGATGTGGTGTCAAGTTGGGGATCATTTAAACAAGATGAGATGAATTTATCGCAAGTAGGTGTTTTGCAAGCTGATGCGGTAAAGCTAATGCAAATAAAGGGTTATCGATAAGTCCGAGCTAAATCCATCATTACAACCCAAGTGTAATATTTGGGTTTTGTTGGTTTTAAGACAAAGTAAAAATACAAGAGAATAATGTTGAAAAAATACTGCCTTAATTCAAAAATTTGGACCAGCTTGCTTGCGCTAATGGTAGCATTGCCAATTTTTGTGGTTATTTTTTCTTGGGCTTTGCCTGAGCATGAGTTGTGGGCGCATTTTTCACAAAACCTATTGCCCAATTTAATAAGCTCTACGGCTATTTTATTACTAGGTGTTGGTGTTGGTGTGGTGCTACTTGGTACAGTATTAGCCTATTTGGTGGTGATGGTTGAATTTCCTGGTAGAAAATGGCTGGAGTGGGCGCTTTTTTTACCGTTTGCTATTCCGGCTTATGTGTTGGCTTTTGTTTATTTGGGTGTATTTGATTATTCTGGTTATGCTCAGGTATGGATGCGTGAGGTATTAGGTTTGCCAGGATTTGATATTCGCGCTGGCTCATGGGCGATCATTCTTACCTTTGTTTTGGTGTTTTATCCTTATGTTTATATGATGGCTAGAGCATCGTTTAAGCGTCAAAAAATCAATATGATTGAAGCTGGAAAATTACTAGGCGCAGGGCCGGTTCGAGTTTTTTTTAAAATTTCCTTGCCTCTGGCTCGTCCGGCAGCGGCAGCGGGATTGCTGGTTACATTGATGGAGACTTTGGCTGATTTTGGCGTGGTAAGTTTGTTTAATTATGACACGTTTACAACCGCTATATATTCTGCTTGGATTGATTTTCGCTCTATTGAGGTTGCAGCTCAACTTGCATCATTGCTAGTCTTAGTGGCATTTTTTCTTATTTATTTTGAAAAAAAGGCACGCGGTCAAGCCAAGTATTATTCCACCGATGTTGTTAATAAAAAACCCTATCAAGCAACAGGCCTTGTAGGTTGGTTGATTAGTTTATTGGTATTGAGTGTATTTATGCTTTCTTTTGCAATGCCTATGTTGCAACTGCTAATTTGGGGTTGGGCGTCGGTGGCTGAAGAGTGGAGTGCTAAATATATTGACCTGATTGCCTCAACCTCTATTTTAACTATTTCTGCTGCATTAATAACTGTGGTAATTGCGACTATATTAGCCCTACCTGGGCGGTGTAAACAGGGCAGTGTTTGGCTTAAAAGCGTTATTCGATTGGCAACTTTGGGCTATGCTTTGCCAGGTTCGGTGATGGCGGTAGGGCTATTGTATGGTGTTAATCAAATCTCTGAGATTAACATTCATCTGGGCGGTGAGAGTATCAATCATCTTATTTTTGGATCGATTGCATTGTTGGTTTTTGCCTATGTTTCGCGTTTTATGGCGATTGCTTACAGTTCGATTGATGCATCAGCTCAGCAAATTAAGCCTGTGTTTACTCAAAGTGCTAGATTGTTAGGGGCGTCACGTCAAAGACTTATTTGGCGAGTGTATCTACCAATGATGACACCAGGGATTTTGGCAGGTGGTTTGCTAGTTGCTGTGGATGTTATGAAAGAATTGCCAGCGACTTATTTACTACGTCCATTTGGTTGGGACACTTTGGCTATTCAAGTGTACGAGCTTAGTGCCGAAGGACTATATGAGCGTGCTGCCGTGCCAGCGTTGATTATGGTGGTGTTTGGTGCGATACTCATGAGTATTTTTCAGTATCTAGATAAAAAATCGTCAAAAACTTCGTAAGTCAGTAAAATACCCTTAATTATTAAGGATTTTTTTACTTCACTATGAGTCAAGCATTATTAAAAATTAAAGGTATAACCTGTGGCGCAATGAATGCGCACATTAAGAATAATGACGCTCTAGATTTGTCTGTTGTTTCATTAGCCAAAGGAACAAAAACAGCAGGTGTATTTACACAAAATGTATTTTGCGCCGCTCCTGTTTTAGTGGCTAAGAATCACTTACAGCAAGCGCCACTTGCGCTGTTGATTAATAGTGGAAATGCCAATGCAGGTACAGGTGTGCAAGGATTGAAAAATACCGTGAAAACTTGTGAAATTTTAGCCAATGAGTTGGGTATTAAAACAGAACAAGTACTGCCGTTTTCAACAGGCGTGATTGGTCAACAACTTGATTTATCTAAGTTTGAGACAGGCATTCCAAATGTGGCCGCTCAGTTGTCAAATGATGGCTTAAGTGATGTTGCCCAAGGCATACTAACCACAGACTTAGTAGAGAAAACTCACTCTACAACATTTAAAGTAGCTGGAAAAACCGTTTCTATTGTGGGTATTGCCAAGGGTTCGGGCATGATTCGTCCTGATATGGCCACCATGCTCAGTTTTGTTTTTACCGATATTCAAGCAACACAATCACAACTACAGGCGTGTCTATCTAGCGCTACTAATCAATCTTTTAATCGAATTACCGTGGATGGAGACACTTCTACTAATGATGCTTGTACCTTGAGTGCAACTGCAAAAAGTGGTGTTGATTTGACTGATTGTTTAGATGAATTTCAGCAAGCGTTAAATGAGATTACACAAACTTTGTCACACAAAATTATTAAAGATGGTGAAGGGGCTACCAAGTTTGTTGAGGTTCGTGTTCAGGGCGGTACAACCTATAATGACTGCCTAGAGGTGGCTTATACGGTGGCACACTCACCATTAGTAAAGACTGCGCTATTTGCTTCGGACGCTAATTGGGGGCGTATTTTGGCAGCGGTTGGTCGTGCGAATATTGACAATCTAAATATTGAAGACATTAATATTTATCTGAACGAAGTGAGTATTGTTCAATCAGGTGAGCCAGATCAAAGTTATACAGAAGCAGCAGGTAGCGCCGAGATGGCAAAAGATACAATTGTGATTACTATTGAGATTGGCACAGGTGATACGCAAGAAAGCGTATGGACCACAGACTTCTCTTATGATTACGTTAAGATTAACGCAGAATATCGCACGTGAGTGCATACCGATTATTAATTTCTTGCCCTGATGCACATGG
>CAJVCK010000036.1 GCA_910595805.1 uncultured Candidatus Thioglobus sp.
TAGTTATTAACGCCGCTACTACGATAGCATTGTTAGTTTAGAATTTATAGGTAATTCCTAAGCTAACCGTTCTACCAAGTTGGTTATAGCTGCTTACAATTGTGTAGTCCTTATCTAAGGCATTGTTAATCTTTAGTGATGCAATGGTATCGGTATTGTAGTTATATGCTGTGCTTAAGTTTACTAAGGTATATCCAGGTAATATGGTTGTATCAATACTTGACGATTTCTTGATTACTTGTACATTTGAGATAAATTTTCCATATGTTTTGTTGATGCTTAAATTTGTGGTATTTTTAGGCCTTCTTTTTTGTTGAAATAAACTGCCGTCAAGTTTACTGTTGACATAATTATGACTAGTATTAATATCGTAACCCTTTATGTTTGTATTTAATGAGAATTCAACGCCTTTGATATTTAGTTTAGATTTGTTACTATAAAAATCTGGTGTATATACTCCACCATCTGTACATCCTACTGTTGGCCAGTTTGAGTAATCAAGGGTGCCAGCAGAACAACCAGCCCAATTGTAATCAATTAAACTTTTAATTTTATTTCTATAAAATTTAATATTGGAATCACCCCAGTCAAAATGTTGCTCTATGCCAAATTCAATATTTTTTGAAGCCTCTGGCTTTAAGCTAGAAGTTGCTCCATAATTTATTTGGTAAATAGCAGGTGCATAAAAGGCAGTTCCATATGTGCCAGTTAGTCGAGTATCGTTATTTATATTTTTAGCAATCCCAAGATTGTAAACTGTCTCATTGCCAAAATCACTATGATTAATAAAACGTAAACCAGTGTTAATGTCAATTTCATTAATATTTCTTTGGAAATTAAAATAGACATCGTTACTTGATAAAGTTTTATTGGCAGTAATATCCTTATCGTCAATTTTTGATAAACCGATATTTAACAAAGAATCAGTCAAATTAATCGTATTTAATAAAGTTAAGTCGGTTTTTTTAAATGTTTTTCCGTATGCATCGGCAGCCCCATTGTCAATATTTTTCCTAGCCTGATCAACTGTATTGTAAGATAATTTTGCATTCCAGGCTGTGTAGATATCTTTATCGAAACTTAAGCCTTTTTTGAGTGTTGTTTTGTTAGCTACACAATTATTAACATCGGATCCATAACATCCGTCATATCCTGTGTCATTTTCACTTGACGAAACATCAAAGATAATTTTTGTGTTTTTCGTATTTATTCCAATCTTTAAGTTAGTTGCGTGATCTGTTATACCATCTTTTTCATTGTTGGCAATCTTGGCAGAAATGCCATCTGTTGAATATCTATTAGAGCTTAACCTGATAAAGTTATCATTATCACCAGCGCTTGCTGTAAAGTTATAATTTTTAGAATTATGTGTTCCAGCTGTAATGCTCAGGCTTGCCTTTCTGCCATCTGCACCTTTCTTGGTTGTAATAGATACAACCCCACCAATTGCACCGCTGCCATATAAAACAGATGAAGAGCCTTTAATGATTTCAATTTTTTCAATATCATTAAGAGAAACGCTTTTCAATGCATAACCAACCGCTCCATCTGTGCTTGATATGTCATTGATACTAACGCCATCAACTAATACCAAAGTATGCCTTGCTTCATTGCCCCTTAGAAAGACGGCAGGAATGTTGCCTTGTGGATTTACCAAACCAGTAGATGGCACAGTTGCTAGTAACTCTAAAAAACTATGTGCACCACTTTTCTCAATGTCGCTTCTAGTTAGTGTAATAGTAGAAGAAATTGATCCAATCACTGGATTCTCAGTTCGATATTCAGTATTTAGATAAATAGGAATAGGGCCTAATACTGCATTGGTTGCTGTAGTAAAAGTCAGTGAAACAGTTGCAAGGACGAAAGAAATTTTTTTGAAGTTCATGATTGCTCTGTTAATTGTTTAACGAGCGCGAGAATGATATACATAAAATGTATATCTATTACTCACTACCCATCGTAGTTTTTAATTCATTTATTCGAATATGTATCGGACTTTACCGTTGCGAGGGCAGTGTTGGAGTTACACCAACTTCCAGTGATTCAAACAGTGGGTAATTATACATACAAGGGTAACTATTATGGAATATGAAATAGCTATTCTCATGTAAAATCTTTGATTTTTATATGATTAAGTAGGAGTGAGTGAAGATGAGCCAGGTTTACAATTTTAGTGCCGGCCCTGCAATGCTACCAGCGCAGGTTACAAAACTAATGCAAGAAGAGTTATTGGAGTACGGCAATGCCAAGGCATCAGTTATGGAAATATCTCACCGTGGTGCTGATTTTATGGCGATGGCACAAAAATCAGAACAAGACCTTAGAGACTTGATGAACATTCCTGAAAACTATAAAGTTTTGTTTCTTCAAGGTGGTGCTTCAGCGCAGTTTTCAATGGTGCCAATTAACTTACTTCGCGGTAAAACTAAGGCAAATTATGCTCATACTGGTCACTGGTCAAAAAAAGCGATTGCCGAAGGTCAGCGTTATTGTGATGTAAACATCTGTACAGATAGCTCAGGTAACAAATATACCAATATTGATGATTTCTCAAATTGGAATATTGATGAGGATGGTGCTTACCTACATTACACGCCAAATGAAACTATTGCTGGTTTAGAGTTTGATTATGTTCCTGAAGTGGATATGCCGCTAGTAGCTGATATGTCATCTACAATTTTATCGCGTGAAATTGATGTCTCTAAATATGGCGTGATCTATGCAGGTGCACAAAAGAACATCAGTATTTCTGGTTTAACTATTGTGATTGTAAGGGAAGATTTAATCGGTGATGTGGTTGCTAATCAGCCAATCTTATTTGATTACGCAACACAGGCGAATAACGATTCAATGTATAACACACCAGCTACATACCCATGGTATGTAGCTGGTCGTGTGTTTGAGTGGCTAAAAGAACAGGGTGGATTGAGCGCAATGGCTAAGATTAATGAAACAAAGGCTAAGACACTTTATGACGCAATTGATAACTCTGATTTTTATTCAAATCCAGTAGCAGAAAAATATCGCTCTTGGATGAATGTGCCATTTTTATTAGCCAATGAAGATCTGAATGGTTTGTTTTTAGAAAAAGCGGCGGAGCGTGATTTAATTACACTTAAAGGTCATCGTTCTGTGGGCGGTATGCGCGCAAGTATTTACAATGCAATGCCACAAGAAGGTATTGATTCATTGGTTGGTTTTATGAAAGATTTTGAAAAGGAAAATGCATAATGGTCAAGGTACAAACACTTAATAATATTTCACCTATTGGCTTAGATAAATTACCAAGAGAGGGTTATGAAGTAGCCTCAGAAATGAGCGATCCAGACGCAATATTGGTACGTAGTGCCAAAATGCATGATATGGAGATTGGTGATAATTTAAAAGCAGTTGGTCGTGCGGGTGCAGGTGTAAACAATATTCCACTTGATAAAATGAGCGATAAAGGTGTGGTGGTATTTAATGCACCAGGGGCTAATGCAAATGCAGTAAAAGAATTGGTGATTTCATCTATGCTTTTATCTAGTCGTAATATTTGCCAGGCATGGAATTACGTTAATGGATTGCCGTTAGATAACTTAAAGACTGCCATTGAAGATGGCAAGAAAAATTATGCTGGCTCAGAATTACCAGGCAAAACACTTGGTATTGTTGGTCTCGGTGCGATTGGCGTGCAAATTGCCAATGCAGCACACGCACTCGGCATGAAAGTAATTGGTTTTGATCCATCAATTACCATCAAAAGTGCTTGGAAATTATCAGCAGAAGTTGAGCAGGCATTGAGTGTTGATGAGTTGTTTTCACAAAGTGATTTTGTTTCGTTTCATGTGCCATTGGTTGAAGGCACTAAGAATTTACTCAACGAAGAGCGTATTGCTTTATTGCCAGAGGGTGCGACTATTCTTAACTTTGCCCGTGACGGCATTATTGATGAAGACGCCTTAATCACAGCACTTGAAGCTGGAAAGGTTAAATACTACGTTACAGATTTCCCAATAGATGATAAAAAAGATCATGAACGCGTGATTGCATTACCACATTTAGGCGCATCAACCGCTGAAGCGGAAGATAACTGTGCAATTATGGTGGCAAATCAGATTAAAGATTATCTTGAAAATGGCAACATTTTGAATTCAGTGAATTTCCCTGAAGCAAAGATGCCAAGAGCAGGTAAAGAGCGTTTAGCAATAACACATCAGAATATTCCAAATATGGTAGGTCAAATTTCAACAGCAATTGCTGATGCAGACGCTAATATTGTTGATATGTTGAACAAATCAAGAGACGATGTTGCTTATACTTTAATTGACCTAGAGAGTGAAATTTCTGATACAGTAATCGATAATTTGAAACAGATTGAAGGCATCTTAACAGTAAGAGGTCTTTAGACAATAAAATGGCTAAAAAAACACTAGACGATCTAAGAGTTGAGATTGATGCGCTGGATAGAGAAATTCAGTCGTTAATCGGTGCCCGAGCTGAGCTCGCCTCAGCAGTAGCAGAAGTTAAAAAATCTGCACATGATCAAAGTGTTTTTTACCGTCCTGAACGTGAAGCTCAAGTATTGCGTGCAATTATTGAACGCAATGATAATTTGTTAAAAGACAAAGATATGGCGCATATTTTCCGTGAGATTATGTCAGCCTGTCTTGCTTTGGAGCAACCACTTAATATTGCTTATTTGGGGCCTGAAGGTACTTTTACGCAAGAGGCAGCTTTGAAGCATTTTGGCCATGCAGTGTCGACACTTGATTGTGGTAATATTGATGAAATTTTCCATCAAGTTGAAAAAGGTAATGCCCATTATGGGGTTGTGCCAATTGAAAACTCATCAAATGGTGTGGTTGGTGCTACGGTTGATATGCTCTATTCTCAAGGACTTAAGATTTGTGGTGAAGTTGAGATTTCAATTCAACATCAATTAATGATGGCTGATCAATCGCAAGAAATTAAATTGATATATGCGCATCAACAGGCACTTGATCAATGCCAGCGATGGTTAGGCAATCATTATCCAAATGCCGATCTAAAAGCTGTAGCATCTAATGCCTTGGCGGCGAGGTTAGTTAAAGATGAAGCGTCTTCTGCTGCGATTGCATCAGAAGCAGCTTTAGGCTTGTATGGGTTAGATCGAGTTGCTAAAAATATTGAAGACAAAACTGGCAATGTCACACGATTCTTAGTGCTTGGCAAAGAGGATGTTGCACCTTCAAGCAAAGACAAAACTTCGATTTTAGTAGTAACTAAGCATGA
>CAJVCK010000037.1 GCA_910595805.1 uncultured Candidatus Thioglobus sp.
ATCTACTTCAAAAGTATAACTTTTTCCATTAGCATGAATGTTTTGTGATTCAAGATCAATAGTTATTTCACCATTAAAATCAAACAATTCATCCATTGTATTGTTGTCTTGGGCAATTGGTAGAATGCCATTTTTAAAACAATTGTTATAAAAAATATCAGCAAAACTTGGCGCAATAATGACCTTAAAGCCATAATCCTCTAATGCCCATGGCGCATGTTCACGGCTAGAGCCACAGCCAAAGTTTTCACGTGCCAATAAAATTTGTGCCCCTTGGTACTGAGGTTTGTTTAAAACAAAGTCTTTGTTTAGTGGGCGTTTAGTGTTGTCCATGCCCACTTCACCATGATCTTTGTAGCGCCATTCGTCGAATAAATTAGGACCAAATCCAGAGCGTTTAATTGATTTTAAAAACTGTTTAGGGATGATGGCATCTGTGTCAACATTGGCACGATCAAGTGGTATAGCGATTGAGGTTAATTGATTAAATTTTTGCATTATCTGACCCCCGAAAAATGACCAGCAATTGCACTAGATGCTGCAATTGCTGGGCTGACTAAATGAGTAAACGACCCCTGGCCTTGGCGGCCCTCAAAGTTTCTGTTGGAAGTGCTTGCACAACGCTCTCCAGCTTCAAGTTTGTCTGCATTCATAGCAAGACACATTGAACAGCCTGCTTCACGCCATTCAAAACCTGCGTCGGTAAATATTTTATCTAAACCCTCGTCTTCTGCCTGTTTTTTGATTAAGCCTGATCCAGGAACTACTAAAGCCAGTTTAATGTTGTCAGCAATGTGTTTGCCTTTTGTGACTTTGGCTGCTATGCGTAAATCCTCAATACGAGAGTTGGTGCACGAGCCAATAAAGACCTTGTCAATAGATACTGTGTTTATAGGTGTATTGGCTTCTAGGTGGATATAGTTTAATGCGTCTTTAATACTTTGAGCTTTGACTGGATCTGTTTCCTTAGATGGATCAGGTACATTGCCATCTACACCGATTACCATTTCTGGGGATGTGCCCCAGGTGACTTGAGGTTTAATATCGTTAGCATTAAAATTAACAATCTTGTCAAAATATGCACCTTCATCAGAGTGAAGTGTCTGCCAATAATCAACCGCCTTATCCCACTCAGTACCTGTTGGTGCCAATGGTCTGCCTTTAACGTATTCAATAGTTTTATCGTCAACAGCCACCATGCCTACACGCGCACCAGCTTCAATCGCCATATTGCATAGTGTCATACGACCTTCAATACTTAAATCTTGTACAGTGCTACCAGAAAATTCGATAGCATAACCAGTGCCGCCTGCAGTACCAATTTGACCAATAATATAGAGAGCCAGGTCTTTAGCGCTAACAAAAGCGTTTAGCTTGCCATTGACTTCAATTTTTAAATTTTTTGATTTGGCTTGCCATAAGCAACCGGTGGCAAGCACATGCTCTACCTCGGAAGTGCCAATACCGAAAGCTAGCGCTCCGAGTGCGCCATGGGTAGAAGTATGAGAATCACCACAAACAATGCTCATGCCTGGCAGGGTAGCGCCTTGCTCAGGGCCAACCACATGTACAATACCTTGACGAACGTCATTCATGGTAATTTCATTAATACCAAATGTGTCACAATTCTTATCCAACGTTTCAATTTGTAATTTTGAGATTGGGTCTTCAATGCTACTCACACCACCAGAACGATCTGTTGTGGGCACATTATGATCGGGAACAGCAATACTAGCACTCAAGCGCCACGGTTTCCTGCCAGCTATTTCTAAGCCTTCAAATGCTTGAGGGGAAGTAACTTCATGAATCAGTTGGCGATCAATGTAAATTAGTGAAGTGGTTTCTTCTTCACGTACCACGTGTGCACTCATTAATTTGTCATAAAGTGTTTGAGTCATTACTTATTAGTCCTAATAATTACTTGATAAAATAGGTTATTTTACATTCTCTATAACTTTGATATGTGCGGGATTTGCGGTCAGTTAAGATTTGATAATCAAAAAGTATCATCTGATGTTTTATCAGGCATGATGGATAAAATTGCTCGTCGTGGCCCTGACGCCTCTGGACAATGGTCAAGCGAGCAGATTGGTTTTGGCCACCAGCGTCTTAGTATTATTGACTTATCAAACTATGCATCACAACCCATGGTAGATGCGTCGCTTGATTTGGTGTTGGTTTTTAATGGTAC
Organism: uncultured Candidatus Thioglobus sp.; assembly: GCA_910595805.1. The sequence continues at coordinate 2,192 of CAJVCK010000037.1, forward strand.
GATTTACAATTATCAATCTCTACGTCAAGATCTAATAAAACAAGGCTATACCTTTTTTTCACATTCAGATACGGAAGTCATTATTAAGGCTTATCATTTTTGGGGTGAAGATTGCGTTACTCATTTGGATGGCATGTTTGCTTTTTGTATTTGGAGTCAAAAAACCAATCAGTTGTTTGTTGCACGTGATCGTATGGGTATTAAGCCTTTGTATTTTAATTTGACTGACGAGGCTTTTAGTTTTGCCTCAAATACACAAGCGCTACTAACCATTGGTGTTGATAAAAGCATTAATTCCATCGCCCTACAGCAGCAGCTTTCTCTGCACGCTGTTGTACCTGCGCCTAATACTATCTTAAATGGGATCAATAAGATTAAACCTGCCACAACGTTGAGTATAGACGCAAAAGGAAAAATTACAGAGAAAACCTATTGGAAGCCTAAAGCTCAGAGAGTAGGACTTAGTGATGACGAATATATTGAACGTACGCATGAGTTATTAACTGATGCTGTGCTTAAAAGAATGCATGCTGCAGATGTACCGATTGGGGTGCTGTTATCTGGCGGACTAGATTCGTCATTGTTAGTGGGCTTATTGCATGAAGCAGGACATCAAGATATTCGCACTTATTCAATCGGATTTGAAGATATTGATGACGAGGCTGGATCAGAGTTTGAATATTCTGATCAAATCGTTAAACAGTTTAGCACTACACATGAAAAATACGTTATATCCAATTCACAAGTATTGCCACGCTTAAGCGAGGCGGTAGCTAATATGGCAGAGCCAATGGTCGGCCAAGATGCAGTGGCATTTTATTTACTTTCTGAGCAAGTGTCTAAGCACATTAAAGTAGTGTTGTCAGGCCAAGGCGCCGATGAAGCTTTTGCGGGGTATTTTTGGTATCCACGTATGCAGTCTGAAGCCGGGTCAGAAGTTGAGCGCTTTTCTAAACATTATGTTGATCGACCTTATGAAGAGTATTTGCAAACTGTGAATCAGCAATATCACAGCGGTAATCATACAAAAGATTGGCTCAATAAAGAGTTTGCTAAAACCAATGCAGATGAATTTATGGACAAAGTTTTTCGCACAGATATTACTCGTTTAATAGTTGATGATCCGGTTAAGCGTGTTGATAATATGACCATGGCTTGGGGGTTAGAGGCTCGAGTTCCATTCATGGATTACCAATTGGTAGAGCATGCATTGAGTATCCCACCAAGTTTAAAGATGAGTGAGGAGGGTAAGCATCCGCTTAAACAGATTTCCCGTGGTTTATTACCTAAAAGTGTGATTGATCGAAAAAAAGGCTATTTTCCGATGCCAGCACTTAAATATGTACGTGGCGAGTTTTTAGAATTCATGAGTGATATTCTAAAATCAAGTAAGTGTATTAACCGGGGTATTTATAATCAAGAATTTGTACAAAAGGTGATTGATAAACCGGAACAATATATGACAGCATTAAATGGATCAAGACTCTGGCATTTAGCATTGCTAGAGTATTGGTTGCAAATCAATGTCGACTCTAAGTCATAAAATGGTAAAAATAGTACAAAATTTCTTATCAATAGCTAAAGCTATTAACTATAAAATTTTTGTACCATTTTTCCACATATTCTTACAGTAGCGCTAATCATGAATAAAATTGTAATTTATACCGATGGTGGTTGTCGAGGTAATCCCGGTATTGGTGGCTGGGGTGTATGGCTTCGGTACGGCGATCACGACAAAAAACTCAAAGGCAGTGAAAAAAAAACCACCAATAATCGTATGGAGTTGACGGCTGCCATCAAAGCATTGGAAGCCATTAAGTCAAGCACGATAGATATTGATTTATATACCGATTCTAAATATGTCATGAATGGCATCAATGAGTGGATTAAAGGCTGGAAATCCAGAGATTGGAAGACTGCGAATAAAAAACCAGTTAAAAATGTTGATCTATGGCAAAAGCTTGATTTGGTCAATAGTAAACATAATGTACATTGGCATTGGGTAAAAGGCCATAGTGGCGATGAAGGCAACGAGGTGGCAGATCATCTTGCTAATCAGGCAATGGATGAATTATAAGATTTTTTTAGTATATTCCCCAAGTAAATTGGTATATTCCCCAATTAAATTGGTATAATATTAGATTATTATAATATACTTATAAAGTTAATTATAATATATAGATATACAAAATAAAGCTTGTAATCATAGGTATAACACGGTATAAACACCATTTATGACTCAAGTTAAACTTAAATAAACGTAAACTAAAAGAAGGAGAAATATAAAATGAAAAAATTAGCGATCTTAATAGGTTTTTTATTGGGAATGAACATGAGTGTGTTTGCAAATTCTGAAGACGGAGTTAAGGCATTAGGTCCAAACGCAACAGAAGCAGATAAAGTATTGGTAAGAGAAGGTGCAAAAAATTGGTGTGATGACCAAGTAGATACTGGTAAGATAGACGAAGATGGCAAAGAAGAATGTGTCATGGATTATTTTGCTAACCACAATTTGGAAGAAGAGCCAAGTTGCGATTAACAACAAAGAATTTGTAGTTGCCTTTGGGGGGCTATAGATAAAAACTCTAAATATAGGGTATTTTTTATATATAAAAAAGAGGAGAAGGTATGAAACTTCAAACATTAGTAGTAAGTGCTGCATCAGTAGCATTATTAGCATCAACAGCTGTAACAGCAGGTAAGCCTGTTGGTATCGTTAAAGGTGTTATGGACATTGCGGGTATTTCTCGTAACCAAGACAACGGAGCGACAATCGACCCAGCGTTTGCAAAAACGTCACGTCCTTGTCCGCCATTCTGTATTCAACCAACTGCACCGTTCTCGCCTGCAGCTGTTGAAACAGTATCTGAGCTAGACATGATCCACGCAGCAGATGATGTTGCAGGTGGTGATGCATCTAAATTAGTAGTTG
>CAJVCK010000038.1 GCA_910595805.1 uncultured Candidatus Thioglobus sp.
GTTCCGCTGTTTCAACTAAGATATTTGAGCATCATCCTAATGTACAGCGTATTGTTATAGATGATAGTAGAAAGCACAAGTCTAGAATCTTCCATCTTTACAAGCAAGCGAGGCAATTAGGTGGGTTTGATTGCGCCATTTCATTTCGTCGAACTTTAGCAAGCAAGCTATTTGTTTGGTTTTCCAAGGCAACACTCAAAGGTAACTACAGGCGATATACCAAGCGGGCTATTCATCAGGTTATTAGATACAATGACTTTGTTAATAAAGTGTTTAAAGTAAATACTAGCGCCAGTCAGTTGGCAATCTACAAAAATCCAAAACCCGTTAACACTCATAAATCTAATAAAAAATTGTTAGGCATTAATCCTGGTGCCTCTTATGGCAGTGCTAAACGCTGGTATCCTGAAGAATTTGCAACAGTAGCTAGTGAATTATCAGACCAGTACAACATTGTTATTTTTGGCGGCCCTGGTGAAAAGGATATTGCAATGGACATTGAGAGTTCGTTGTCTGACAAGGAAGTTAAAAATTACCAAAACCTTGCTGGACAAACCTCTATTACAGAGCTAATCGAATATATTGCTAGTCTAGATTTGTTTGTCACAGGTGATAGCGGGCCCATGCATGTGGCAGCAGCCTTTCAAATACCTACAGTAGCCATATTTGGCCCCACTAAAGATGATGAAACCTCACAATGGATGAATGATAAAAGCGTCATTGTGAAAGAAAATCTCGATTGTCAGCCTTGTATGCAACGTACCTGCCCATTAGGGCATCATGATTGTATGAAATTGATTACTGCAGTAGAAGTGCTAGATGCTGTTGAGAGGTTGGATTAATCTTTAAAAGCTTGATCAATCAAATGGCAAATCGTATGTCCAATGACAATATGCATTTCCTGGATGCGCGGCGTATCTTCAGCAGGGATCACTAAGTTTACATTGCATAAAGCATTCATTTCACCACCATCTCGGCCACTAAAGCCAATGGTTTTACATCCCATTTCTTTTGCAAGCTTTAATGCGCTAATAACATTACCACTACTGCCACCTGTGCTAATGCCAATAGCTACATCTCCTTCATTAGCTAACGCTTCTACTTGGCGGTCAAACACGTGGTTATAGCCGTAATCATTACCGATTGAGGTTAGTGCTGAAGTGTCAGTTGTTAAGGCAATAGCAGGCAATCCTTTGCGCTCAACCTTGTATCTTCCAACCAATTCTGCAGCAATATGCTGAGCATCAGCCGCACTACCACCATTACCAAAGATTAAAATTTTTCCACCATTATGAAGACTGTCAATACATAAGTTTGCTGCAATCTCAAGCGGGCCAGCAATGTATTCCAACGTCGCCTGAGCGGTTTTTAAATGTTCACTAAATTCAAATTCAATAATTGATTTCATGATTATTAGCCTTGTTGTTGTATTTTTTGGATGGTTTTGGTGGTACTCTTGCCATCAACAAATTGTACCAGTTTTAATTCGTCAGCAATATCCTGCCCAACTACCTCTTTACCTTCATAGTCGCCACCTTTAACCAAAACATGCGGTTTAACAGTCTTAATTAAGTCATAAGGCGTGTCTTCATCAAACACCACCACATAATCTACCGCCTCAAGTGCGGCCAGTATGTAGGCCCTATCTAGTTGTGTATTAATAGGACGGCCTTCACCTTTAAGTGATGTTACAGATCGGTCAGAGTTAAGTCCTAATATCAATACATCGCCATAGCTCTTTGCAGTTTCTAAGTAGCGTACATGCCCTGCGTGTAATATATCAAAACAACCATTAGTAAAGATAATTTTTTTGCCTCTGGCTTTTAATTCTTCACTTAAAGTGCTAATTTCACTTAAAGTTTTAATATGCTCATCACTGGTAGACTTATTAAGACTGGATTCATATTCAATAATTTCATTTAAGGTAGCGGTGGCAGATCCAATTTTCCCCACCACAACACCTGCGGCGAGGTTGGCAAACTCAACGGCATCATCTATTTCGTATTCACACGCCAGTGCAAAACCTAAAGAAGCAAGTACTGTGTCGCCCGCACCTGTTACATCAAACACTTCTCTGGCGACGGTCGGGTGCGTGCGCAGTTTGTCGTCATAAATTGCTACCCCTTGTTCGCTGAGAGTAATGAGCGAGACATCTAAATCACATTGCGCTTTAAGTTGCGTGATAGCCTCAGTAAGGCTAGCATCATCTTTAATATTTACTTGCGTTGCTTCGCTAGCTTCTTTTTTATTCGGCGTTAGTAAAAAAGCACCCCTATATTTTGAGTAATCTAAGCCTTTCGGATCAGCCAAAACCTTTTTGTTGTTTTCGTTGGCAATGGTAATTAACGCACTGGTTAACTCTTTAGTTAAAACGCCTTTGCCGTAATCTGACAATAAAACACCGTCATAATTCGCAATAATTCGCTCAAATGTAGCTAAAATTTCTTTTTGTGATTTATGGTTAATTTCATCTGTGCTTTCTCGATCGTATCTAACCACTTGTTGTTGTGAGGCAATAATCCTGCTTTTCTTACTGGTAATTCGGTCTTTTTGGGTGATTAAATATTGGGTATCAACACCAATATCGCCAAGTAGCACTTTTAGCTCGTCAGATATTTCACAACCGCCAATCACACTAATTACATCAACTTGTGCACCGAGTGCATTTAAGTTGTTAATCACATTGCCTGCGCCACCCAATACGGCACTCTCACTTTTAACATTCACTACTTGTACTGGCGCCTCAGGAGAGATGCGTTCGCACGAGCCCCAGAGATAATGATCAATCATGAGATCGCCAATGACTAATAATTTTGGCGATTTTCCTTGTAAATCAATCATGAGATATCGGTGCCATGCAAGCGTTTAATGTCAGAGATATATGCTTTAATACCTTCTTCTAAACTAACTGCCGGTTCAAAACCTAAGTTGGCTTGCGAGGTGCTAATATCTGCCTGGGTGTGCATCTGGTAGCCATCATACGGGTTTGGAATATAATTAGTGCCCAAATCAGTACCCAGTTCAGTTTGCAAAATATCAGAAATATCTTGAAAGCTTCTTGGATTGCTAGTGCCAACGTTATACGTGCCATTCTCCTTAGGGTTACAGGCTTTAATGTTAGCTTGCACCACATCTTCAATATTAATAAAGTCTCTCAAAATCTGGTCAGAGCCTTCAAATAGAGTTGGCGCTTTTCCATCTAATATTTGATGCCCTAGTTGAATCACCATTGATGAAGTTTTGGCCTTGTAATATTCACGCGGACCATACACATTAAAGAATTTTAAACCCACGATGGTCATATTCGGGTTTTCACGACTATAGCGATACGCAATTTGATCCATCATATACTTACTAAACCCATAAGGGTTTTCCGGGTTTTCTTTACCGACGGTTTGTGGTGATGGTAGGCTGCCATAAGTGGCTGCAGAGCTCGCATATACCATTACCGCATCATCATCCTTGGCTTTGTTTAATAAGTCATAAAAGGAATTAACATTAGTTTGCATAACGATTTCTTGGTCATACACACGTGTGTCTGAAATTGCCGCTTGATGAAACATATAATCAAATTTATAATCATTTAATAATGCCAAATCAGATTTGTTGTTAATGTTGCCACACACCACATCACCAGTAAAACCAATCAGGTTTTTGTAATGACCAAAGCTTTGTAAGTTGCCATTGGCAAAAGTTGCCTCACTTCTGAAGCAATCAAACACAACAACCTGTGAATCGGGATAGTTATTTTGAAAATAAAAGGCTAGATTGCTACCAATAAAACCTGCGCCACCAGTGATTAAAATAGTTTTGTTGTTAAAATCAATGTTGTTATAAATCATTTTTATTGTGTTGTTAAATAAGTATGTTTAATATGTTAAACGAAAACCCTTATAAAATTAAACATTCATTAGGATTGGTCTTAGTATAATCAATCCAAATTGATCGGTTTAATACAAATATGCAATACACAAAGAATTTCTATCAAATCAAATCAAATAGTGAGATTTTTGATCGAATAAACACTGAGCGCGAGAGTATTGGCTATTACAATTTGCCCTATCAAAATACAGCTGAGATTAAAAACTACGCGCAAAGTATTAATAAAAAACATATTGTTGTTTTAGGCATTGGCGGCTCTAGCCTTGGCGCTCGAGCAATTTATGAGTTTTTACTGCCATCTGCTAACTACAGCAAAGATCTGTTATTTTTAGAAACAATAGATCCACTTAAAATCAATCACTGTTTAAAAAGGATTGATTTGAATGACACGCAATTTGTGGTTATTTCCAAATCTGGCAACACCATTGAAACCATCAGTATATTTAAGTACCTAAATTCTTTAGTGGAAATCAATAGCACCAACTGCACCATCATCTCTGAATCTAAAAGCAATCTAACGCAGTTTGCCAAAGACAATAATATCCAGAGTTTTGATCTGGCAGAAAACGTCGGCGGTAGATTCTCTGTCTTTAGTGTCGTGGGGCTGTTACCACTAGCAATGGTGGGCGTAGATATTGATAATCTACTGAATGGTTGTAAGCGTGTATCAAAAAGTTTTTTTGATGAGGCAGGGTATTGCGACCCTATTCTAGAAAAAGCCAGATTTCTAGTCGAAAATAAAACTAGATTTCATACTAATGTAATCTTCTCCTACTCATCCACTTTAGAAAGTTTTAATAAGTGGTATGTTCAGCTTTGGGCTGAGAGTTTGGGCAAGGTTAATA
>CAJVCK010000039.1 GCA_910595805.1 uncultured Candidatus Thioglobus sp.
TGTTATTGGCCATGTTGAATCTAATGATGCTTCACCACATAACACCAAATGCTTGTCCGCATCTGGAAACTCTTCTAGCATAAATCCAATGATTATTTGATTCATGCGATTCCAAGCATTTTTAACTTTATTTGGTACTTGAGTACGTCTTACCGGTCTACCTAAAGGGTTTAGTATGCTTTTGGATGTGTTGTAAATAATAGAGCAATCAAATAAATTTGAATGCCCCAGTGCTTTACGATACAGAAGTAAATCTTCGCTATTTTCCATAAGACCGTTGTTTTGAGCAAGGTCTGCTAAATTTTCTGATGAATTGAAAAATTCATTTGGCTTCATACCTTCTGGCACATCTAGAGGAATCGGTCTAAAAGGCGTTGTAATTTGTCTTGGTCCAGTTTTCATAATATATTGCTAATTAATAATTTGTAAAAAAAAGGCTTATGTCTAACTGACATAAGCCCTCAATGTGTTTTGGAAAAAACTTGCGCTTATCCTAGTTGAGCGTAAACACGATCTCTAACTTCATCAAGTGATCCAACGCCAATCGCAGCACCATATTTAGGCGCATTATCATCTTCATCCATCCAGGCTTTGTAATAATTTACCAGCGGTTGAGTTTGGTCATGATAAACACCTAAACGTGAACGAACTGTTTCCTCATTGTCATCGGCACGTTGCACCAACTCCTCGCCAGTAATATCATCAATACCCTCGACCTTCGGCGGGTTGTAGATAATATGATACGTGCGACCAGATGCCAGGTGAGCTCTGCGTCCAGACATACGGGAAACAATGTCCTCGTCTGGCACTTGAATCTCAACAACATAGTCGATCTCAACGCCATCAGTCTTTAATGCTTCGGCTTGTGCAATAGTGCGCGGAAAGCCGTCAAACAAGAACCCATTGGCACAATCGTCTGCTTGAATTCTTTCCTTGACCAAGCCAATGATAATTTCATCAGATACAAGTCCACCGGCATCCATTACCTTTTTAGCTTCCACCCCTAAAGGTGTTCCCGCTTTAACAGCAGCACGTAGCATGTCACCAGTTGATATTTGAGGAATGTTATATTTCTCACAAATATTTGTTGCTTGAGTGCCTTTACCTGCGCCTGGAGGACCTAGTAATATTACATTCATGTTTACCTCTTTATATTGGCAGTTTTAAATTTCAAAAGTTGGTAGTTTTTTCTCAACCATTTCTTTTTTCATTACCACGTAGTCTGGAAGACCATTTTTGTATGGAGGGTATGCCTCGCCTTCGATTAATGGCTGTAAGTATTCGCGACATGCATCAGTGATACCAAATCCATCTTCAGAGATGTATTCCATTGGCATCATTTTTTCTACGTTAGCAATATCTTTTAATTCACCCATGCCCATTTCCCATGTATATGGATTGTTAGATGTGCGGATAATTGCTGGCATGACTGAATTTTTACCTTCCATTGCCAGCTCAACAGCAGCTTCGCCTAATGCATAAGCTTGTTCAACATCAGACTCAGAAGCCAAGTGACGTGCAGCACGCTGTAAGTAGTCAGCAACAGCCCAGTGGAATTTGTGACCGAGTGCATCTTTAATTAGTTGAGCTACAACCGGAGCTGCGCCACCTAATTGTGCATGACCAAAGTCATCACGAGTGCCTTGCTCAGCAAGGAATCTACCATCTGGCCATTGCGTACCTTCAGAAACAACTACTGTACAGTAGCCAAATTTCTTAACATTAGCATCAACCTTGGCTAGGAATTTCTCTTCATCAAATTTAACTTCAGGGAATAAGATAACCACTGGAATTGAATCATCAAGCAAACCACCTGCAGCAGCAATCCAGCCAGCATGACGACCCATCACTTCAAGAACGAAAATTTTAGTTGAAGTAGCGGCCATTGATGCAACATCAAAACTTGCTTCCATTGCAGATACAGCAATGTATTTAGCAACTGAACCAAAACCAGGACAGTTGTCCGTCACCGGCAAATCATTGTCAACTGTCTTAGGTACATGAATTGCTTGAATTGGGTAGCCCATAGATTCAGATAATTGCGATACCTTTAAACATGTATCAGCTGAATCGCCACCACCGTTATAGAAGAAGTAACCAATGTCGTGCGCTTTAAATACTTCGATTAATCTTTCGTATTCAGCTTTGTTAGCTTCTAAAGATTTCATTTTGTAGCGACAAGAACCAAAGCCACCTGAAGGTGTGTGTTTTAACGCTGCAATATCAGAGTCAGATTCTTTTGAAGTGTCAATTAAGTTCTCCATTAAAGCGCCGATGATGCCATTTTGACCAGCATATACTTTGCCAATTTTATCTGGATATTTACGAGCTGTTTCAATTACACCACATGCAGAAGAATTGATTACTGCAGTTACACCGCCTGATTGCGCATAAAAAGCATTTTTCATGGTTGTTCCTATTTACTATAAAAAAGGAACAATTATACCAATAGCTGTTTTTTGACATATTATATTATGGTGATAATGAAGCATACCCCATTGGGTATACTTGTTATTGAATTTGTCATTTTTAAAGGGATATTTTTTTATATCCCTTTGTAGGTAGTATGTTAAAATATTGTTTCAATTAAATAAGGTAAAGAGGTTCCCAATGAAAAGATTAGATCAAGTATTGTCAGCTGATGGCGTGTCGGCTGAATTAGAGCTTGTTATTAAAGATACCATGGTTGCGTGTAAGGATATTGCCTATAAACTAGGCCAGGGTGCTTTAGCAGGAGTTTTAGGCGCAACTGAAGATGAAAATATTCAAGGAGAAACTCAAAAGATGTTGGATGTAATTTCTAACGATCTTTTAAAAGATATTCTTTGTGCCAATCCATATGTTAAAGGTGTAGGCTCTGAAGAAGAAGATTATACAATTGCCGGTCACGCTGACGGTAAATATTTAGTTACCTATGACCCATTAGACGGTTCTTCAAATATTGATGTCAACCTTTCTGTTGGAACAATTTTTTCTATTTTAGAGGCGCCAGATGACAATCGCACTGGCGATGATCAAAATGTTTTCTTACAGCCTGGTCGTAAACAGGTTGCTGCCGGCTACGTTCTTTACGGCCCGTCTACATTGCTTGTTATGACAACAGGCAAAGGTGTTAATTTGTTCACATTAGACACCAATGTTGGAGAGTTTGTTTTGACCAAAGAACAGCTGAAAATCACTGAAGATACTGCTGAATTTGCGATTAACATGTCTAACCAGCGTTTTTGGGAAGCAGAGATGAAAGAATATATTGATCATTGTTTGCAGGGTGAAGAAGGCCCTCTGGGCAAGCGTTACAACATGCGCTGGGTAGCTTCTATGGTTGCGGAAGTTCATCGTATTCTTATCCGCGGTGGTATTTTTATGTACCCTTATGATAATCGCGATCCATCGAAAGCGGGTAAGTTGCGTCTGATGTATGAAGGTAATCCAATGTCAATGATTGTTGAGCAGGCAGGTGGTTTATCCTCTACAGGTCATAGCTGTATTATGGATGTTGCTCCAAAAGATATTCATGACCGTGTGCCAGTTATCTTAGGGTCAAAAAATGAGGTAAAGAAAGTGGTTGCTTTGTTTGGTGATTATATTACCCAATCATAAAGATCAATTTTTGTAGCTGGTGCACAACTTAGATGTATGCGCTTAAAATCTAAAATGTTTAGTTAAAAGTGAAAGGAGTAATGATCCATTCATGGGTATGATCAATATCGATTACTAGGCACTTTGCACCACCGTGGTTACGAACCATGCCAGCAGCCCCTGGATTGATAACCCAGGGATAATGGTCTTGATCTATTATTTGTTTGTGCGTATGACCATAAATTACAACCTTGGCATCAGCATACGCTTTCCTAAGCGATGCATGTGAAGGTTTGTGATGGCCATGTGTATGACCATGATCTACAACAAGCATCCCACCTGGCAATTCAAGTGATTCTGTGGTTCTTAATTGAGTTAAATGACTGTCGTTGTTGCCCTGAACAGCAATAACCATTTGTTTGGGTTTTAGTGACAAGAGTGTTTTTTCGTCAATAATATCTCCAGCATGAATGGCAATGTCACATTGATTAATGATGTGAATGATTTCTTCATGGATGAAGCCGTGTGTATCTGAAAGAATGCCAATTTTGAGCGGTAGATTCATGTTCGAAAATTATACGCTATATATTTTTTTTACATGAAATCAAGTTGTTATATTTTGTTTTATGCGTGGAATAAAAATAAGTAATTTTGAGACATGTTAATAGGCATAATATTGCCATTCATTAGATGAATAAATTTGAGGAGAATGGATAAGGTAGTCCTGATAAATTACCTTATTTTTATTGATACTATCAATAGGAGATTAACATGGCAGTATTATTTTCAAGTGAGTGGATGAACCAACTTAAAGACGCATGGAATGCATCAGATGAGGTTCGTGGTAAATTAGCAGAAATTAACTTTTCTTCAACAATTGCTTGTGGTTTTAAAGGTGACGGCACACCAACAGGTATTTTTGTTGTTGAAAACGGGGAGTGTGTAAATGCGGGTGATTACAATGGTGAAACTGTTGATTGGGATATGCGCGCTGACAAAAAG
>CAJVCK010000040.1 GCA_910595805.1 uncultured Candidatus Thioglobus sp.
TTGTTGATTAGCCGAAAGAATGTTTTCTCGATTTTGGTCAATCTGGCTAGCAATATTGATTAATGCATTATTCTTAGCTTGCGTTGTGGCGCCACGCAGAACCTTTGCGGCCGATCTTGCATTCTTGCCTAGAGTGGGAATTAAATCAGTTATTGAGTCCATAGTGTCTTTCCAGCTAGATTTAGTAATAATGTGCGTAATTCGTCAATGACGTTGAGATTATCCATGCCTTTGATTGAACGGTCAATACGTCCGAGTGATAATAATAGTTTTTGTAGGCGTTGATAGGGGTGGCGTTTAAGGATGCTAGCAATGATTGGTTTTCTTTTATTCCATACGCGGTGGCTTTGTAAAACCGAATCTACTTGTTTGACCTGTTGTAGTTCAATTGACATATTGATGATGGAGTTTATTTCTCGATATAAAGAACTACTTAACTGAATTGGCATTGCTGTGTCATCAAGTAGGGTTTCATAAATTTTAATCACTTGATTTCCGTCGCCTATAAGAGCTGCGTCGATTAATCCGTAAATGGTGTATTTAGATTGTTGGTTGATTTGCTCTAGGTACGCTTGAGCATTAACATTGCCATCAGGATAAGCCATTTGCAATTTCTGTATTTCTTGCATAGAGGCCAACAAGTTTCCTTCAGTGCAAAAGGCAATACCTTGCGCTATTTCAGCATTAGGATCTAGCCCGAGTGTTGCCATGTGGTTAGCAATCCAACCAACGAGACGGTCACTTTGCACTTCCCAATGCTGGACGATGCCACCAAATTTTTCGAGAGTTTTAAACCATTTGCTTTTTTGCTGAGCCATATCAAGTTTTCCAGCAGAAATAATCAGCAGAATGTCATTTGGCATTGATGCGGCAATTTCACTCAGTGCTTTTGAGCCTTTAACGCCAATCTTTCCAGTTTTTAGCCGGCATTCGATAATACGCTTTGGTGAGAATAAGGATATGGCTGACATCTCAGCAATAATTAGATTCCAGTCAAAATTACCATCTACTTCAAAGCTAATTTTGTCATCAAAACCTTGGTTTTTAGCGACGTCTCTGATTTGCGTTAAACTCTGCTCAACTAATAAGAGTTCTGGGCCGAAAACAAAGTAAAGAGAGTTGAGCTGGTTGGCTAATGTGTTGCTGAGTTGTTCAGGCTTAATTTTCATTTAAGCGATTTAATCTTCTCAACAGTTTCTTGACAATAGTGTTACGAAGTTGTTTGTATTCCTCGGCAATTTGTAGTCGGTCTGCCTGTGCTGCACTCATTTTTTCTAGGTGTATACTCGCTACTAGATCTTGAGATAGTAGTAGTTTGTTATTATTGTTAAACACTTTCACAGGTACGCTTAGGCTAAGTGTGTAACTATTAGATTTTCCATCTGACGTGTAAGAAGAGGTTTGTTTTTTCTGTAATTCGTTGCCAATCTGAATGGCTAAAGTTTGTATAGATTCTTGATTAAAACGTTTTTTAAGTTCAGTAGCAAAAGCGTTATTATTAGTAGATGCGATTGAAGCGTTTAGTGGTGTATTTTTGTAAGGCGTGTGAAAGCCACAAGCGCTTAATAAACTGGCAATTAGAATAATAGACAGAAAGTTAATCTTTGACATAATTTTGTACGTGTTCGTGTTAATTTAAGAATTATGACAGAATTTGAATTTATTTGTTGTTAAACCTTGAAAAAATCGCCATCAATCCCTATATAAGAACACAATAGGGTATATTTGTTTTCTTATTTTTTTTTGATTTTTTATTATGTTTAAAAATTTATTACTTTGGTTGGTTTTAGGCAGTATTCTGACTTCGATTTTTAGCCAATTTCAGGTTGGTGAACAGAAAAACGAAATTACTTATTCTCAGTTTATTCAGAGCGTTAAACAGGGCGATGTTTCTAGCGTGGTCCTTTCGGGAAACAATATTAAAGGCATTGGCGCTGGTGGCCAACAATTTACAACTTATAATCCAGGTGACCTAGGTCTAATGGGTGATTTGCTAGATAATAGTGTATCGGTTGATGCTAGACCGCCTGAAAAAGATGGATTTTTTAAGCAGTTAATTATTTCCTTAGCGCCAATTTTATTACTGATTGGTGTGATTCTATACACTATGAAAGGTGCCGGTGGCGGCATGGGTGGTAAAAACCCAATGAGTTTTGGTAAGTCAAAAGCACGTTTAATCACTAAAGATGAGTCTAGTGTCACTTTTAAAGATGTGGCTGGCGTGGAAGAAGCCAAAGAAGATGTTATGGAATTGGTTGACTTCTTGTCTGATCCAGGGAAATTCACCAAAGTGGGTGGTAAGATTCCTAAGGGTGTTTTAATGGTAGGACCTCCCGGTACAGGTAAAACCTTATTAGCAAAAGCAGTAGCAGGTGAAGCCGACGTGCCATTTTTCTTTATTTCAGGCTCTGATTTTGTAGAAATGTTTGTTGGTGTCGGCGCATCGCGTGTACGCGACATGTTTGAGCAAGCGAAAAAGAATGCACCTTGTATTATCTTTATTGATGAGATTGATGCTGTGGGACGCCAACGTGGTGCCGGCATGGGTGGTGGACACGACGAACGTGAACAAACGTTGAACCAAATGTTGGTCGAGATGGATGGTTTTGAAGGCAATGAAGGTATTATTGTAATTGCTGCCACTAACCGACCAGATGTATTAGATCCTGCGTTACTTAGACCAGGTCGTTTTGATCGTCAAGTGACAGTTGGCTTACCAGATATTAATGGCCGTAATGCAATTTTAAAAGTACATATGCGTAAGTTGCCGATTGCTAAGAACGTTAAATCTATCAATATTGCGAAAGGCACACCAGGCTTCTCTGGTGCTGATTTAGCCAATTTAACCAATGAAGCTGCACTGGTTGCTGCTGGAAAAGGCAAAGATTTAGTTGGCATGCAAGAATTTGAAAAAGCTAAAGATAAAATCATGATGGGCTCTGAGCGCAAAACTATGGTGATGGATGACGCTGAAAAAGAAATGACAGCCTATCATGAAGCTGGTCATGCCATTGTAGGTCGCATTGTTCCTGAACATGATCCTGTGTATAAAGTTAGTATTATTCCTAGAGGTCGTGCATTAGGCGTAACTATGTTTCTGCCTGAGAAAGACAGCTATAGTATTTCAAAGCGCAAGCTGAATTCTCAAGTGGCTTCATTATTTGGTGGCCGTATTGCTGAAGAGTTGATTTATGGCGTTGACGCGGTAACTACAGGTGCGAGTAATGATATTGAACGCGCAACTGAGATTGCACACAAAATGGTGAAACATTGGGGGATGTCAAAGGTGATGGGTCCGTTGGCTTATGGTGAAGATGATGGTGAAGTGTTCTTAGGTCGACAAGTGACTAAACATAAGCATATCTCGGATAACACTTTTGATGCTATTGACAATGAAATCCGAAAGATTATTGACACTAACTATGATATTGCTTACAAAATATTGGAAGAGAATAAGGATATTTTGCATGCCATGGCTAAGGCTTTAGTTGAAATTGAAACCATTGATAAAGATCAGATCGATGATCTTATGGAAAGAAAACCAATGCGCGAAGCGGCAGTAATTATTGACTCTGATGTTGCTTCTACGGAGTTAGGTAAAGGTGTTGATTCATCAGATGATTCTGATGAAAATCCACTCGACGACGGCACTGAACAAATAGCTTAGGCTTAATCCATAGTCGTAGTGACTATCAATTCTACAAATCCAATGATTATGGGCGTGTTAAATATAACGCCCGATTCATTTTCTGATGGCGGAAAACACTTTAGTGCTGACGATGCAATCCTAAGTGCGCAGCGCATGATTGAAGAAGGAGCTGATATTATTGATATTGGCGGTGAGTCCACTCGCCCAGGCGCGCAAGCAGTTTCAATAGCCGATGAAATTAATCGCGTTATTCCTGTGATTAAAGCCTTATATCATACAACCGATGTGCCTATTTCAATCGACACTTCAAAGCCAGAGGTGATGAAATTAGCCGTTAAAGCTGGTGCCAGTATGATTAACGATGTATGTGCTTTGAGAGTTAATGGTGCGCTTGAAACTGCAGCTATGTTAAATGTTGACGTGTGTTTAATGCATATGCAAGGTAGTCCAAGAATTATGCAGAAAGACCCGACCTATGTGGATGTTGTAGATGATATTAAGCGTTTCTTTATTGAAAGGATTGAAGCTTGTGTTGCTGCTGGTATTGCTGAAGATAAAATTATTTTAGATCCTGGCTTTGGGTTTGGCAAAACATTAGAGCATAATTTAGAAATTTTAAGACGTTTTAACGAGTTCAAAAGCTTTGGTTTGCCACTGTTGGCTGGACTGTCTCGCAAGTCAATGATTGGCACGATTTTAAATGATAGAAATGTTGATGGCAGGGTTGTTGGTAGTGTTGCAGGTGCTATAATTGCCACGCAAAATGGCGCAAATATTGTGCGTGTTCATGATGTATTAGAAACTAAAGACGCATTAACAATTTTAAGGAGAGTGAGTTGAGTAATTATTTTG
>CAJVCK010000041.1 GCA_910595805.1 uncultured Candidatus Thioglobus sp.
CTGCTTCAGAGACCTCTAATTCTTTTAACATTTGGTCAAGTAAACGACCTGTTGACTCCCTGTATACCACCTTAAAGGCACGTTTAATAGAGGCGATGGCACTTGATGAAAATCCACGGCGACGCATACCCTCAGCGTTAATACTGCGAACTCGAGTTTGAGTACCTGAAGCAACCATATAAGCAGGGATATCTTTATTAACCTGACAACCCATGCCGATATAAGTATGCATGCCAATCATGCAGAATTGCTTGACTAGAGTAAAACCACCGAGAATTGCCCAATCATGAACACGAACATGGCCTGCCAAAGAAGCATTGTTAGACATAATAACATGATTGCCAATATGACAATCATGAGCAACATGTACGTAAGCCATTAGCATGTTGTTAGACCCAACTCGAGTTAACGATTTTTCTTTTTCTGTGCCACGGTTAATGGTGCAAAATTCACGGATTAGATTGTCATCGCCAATGACTAGATTAGACTCTTGTCCTTCTTCATAGGTAATATCTTGCGGGTCACCGCCAATAGAGGCAAATGAATAAATGTGGTTATTTTTGCCAATTTTTGTCGGTCCTTGAATAACGACGTGTGCCTCAACAATTGTGCCCGATCCAATTTCAACATTAGCACCAATAATTGCATAGGCGCAGATTTTTGCATTTTGATGAATTTTGGCACTAGGATCTATAATTGCGCTTGGGTCTATAGCCACAGGATTCTCCTCAAGAATTGTTTTATGTATGTTAGTCGGCTGCTTTTTGTGTACACATAAGCTCTGCTGTTGTTACAATGTTGCCATCTACAGTTGCCTTACATTTAAATTTCCACATGCCGCGTTTGACAGTCATCACCTCAACTTCTAAACGAAGCTGATCTCCAGGCTCAACCATACGTTTAAAACGCACCTTGTCAACACCAACTAACATATAGATTTGCCCGTCAATAGGCTTTCCTACTTCTGATTTAAATGCTAGAATTCCAGTTGCTTGAGCTAGCGCTTCAACGATTAATACGCCAGGCATGATAGGCTGTGCAGGAAAGTGACCTGTGAATTGCGGTTCATTAAAGGTTACATTTTTCAATGCAACAAGCGATTTACCAATTTCTAATTCAAGTACTCGATCAATTAACAAGAACGGGTAGCGATGAGGTAGATAATTCTTAACGTCTTGGATGTTCATTTCCATGATTAATTTCCTTTTAAATAGTTGAGTTTGATATTTAAATATTTAGCAATTTTATCAAGTTTTATTAACCAAACACCAACAATCTGCCATTTTTTATGAGGCATTAAAGGCATGATACCGGTATACATGCCAGGACTTGTGATATTCTTATCTACCGTGCTTTTAGCGTTGATAATAACATCATTACAAATATTGAGATGACCCACAATACCTACCATGCCACCAATCATGCAGCGCTTACCAATATAGGTACTACCGGCAATACCTGTGCTAGCAGCAATCGCGGTATCTTCATCGATAACAACATTATGAGCAACATGTATTAGATTGTCTAGTCGCACACCATTGTGAATATAGGTGTCATCTAGCGTACCTCTGTCAATTGTGGTGTTGGCTCCTATAGTGACATTGTTACCAATAATAACATTGCCTAAATGAGCAATAGAATGCCAATGTTTGTTTGAATCTCTTGCATTACCAAAGCCTTCAGAGCCAATAACTGCACCAGGTGCAATAACGACCCGATTGCCAATTTTTGAACCTTGAAGAATGGTGACGTTGGGTCCTATTATGCAGTTTTCACCAATACTTGTATTATCTTCAACAATAGTATTGCCACCTAAACTTGTATTGATTCCAATGGTAACATTGACACCAACACAGCAGCCAGATGCAATACTTGCGTTGTTTATTTTTGCACTATGGTGAGTGCCAATGGTGTGGTTAACATGGTGTTTGAATAAGTGTGATACTTGTGCAAAAGCTAAATAAACATCTGACACAATGAGCGCATTAGTGGCACAAGAATCCTTCAATGAGTCATGAATAATGACGGCGCCAGCTTTACTTTCTAATAAACTTTTACTGTATTTGCTATTAACAACATAACTGAGCTGTTGAGCCTGTGCCTGTTCAATACTAGCCAGACTGGAGATATTAAATTTAGCATCACCAATCAGTTCAGCATTGATTAACTTAGCAATTTCCCCCAAATTGTACATTATCTAAACAATTTTAAAAACTAGTGCCCAGTGTAAATTCAATGGTTTTAGTTTGGTCACTTGCTTTTTTAATTAAAGGCTTAGCAGCGTATACACCTAATGGACCAACTGGTGTCAGCCATGAGAATGCCACACCTGCAGAAACACGTAAATCGTCAAGTGAAATATCATTAACTTTCTCATAAATACCACCTGCATCAACAAATGCACTCATGCGCATATTTTTACTGTCATTGATGAAATCCATTGGCGAAATAACAGAGGCACCTGCAAGAATGGATAATTCACCACCCTTAGAAGTATCTGTTAATATTCCATTTGAATCAATATATTTATTACCTAGAGAATTAAAGTCAAAACCTCTAACTGATGACGAGCCACCGCCATAATAGCGCTTAAAGAAAGGTAATTCTTTACCGCCATAGCCTTGTGCTAGACCTAAATTTCCATTAGTTTTTAGCGTTAAACTGTTACCAAACGGTAAGTAGTTTCTATGATTTAAATCTAGCTTGTAATATCTAAAATCAGCAATTGGTAGAGTAACATTAAAGCTAGCACTAGTACTATGGCCATCTGTCGGGTAGTTATAGTTGTTAAGTGTATCAGCACTCCAATTAAACTTTGCTTTTACTTCAGTTTTATCTGTCGAGGCACACTGCGCTTCTAATAGGGTGAATTCCGGGGTACATGCGATATCGCTGCTTGAGAATTTTAATTCAGATCCAATTCTAGTGCTTGAAGTAATTGGAATTCCGTAACCTAAACTTCCACCAACCGTGTCAATCTTGTAATCACCTACATTTTCTAAATTCTCAACTTGTTTACTAAATAAGCCATAACTAATGTTGTGCTTGTCCTCATTAAAGTATGGATCTGAGAAAAAGAAGTTAAATTCTTTAGTCGTACTAGATTTTGCTATCTTGGCATTAAGTGTTGTACCTGTGCCTAAGAAATTTCTTTCTTTAATACCTACTTCAAACGAGGATCCAGTACCGTTTGAATGTGAAATACCCATGGTAATTGAGCCAGTTTTGGTCTCTTCTACTGAAAAATTAAGATTGATTTTATCATCGAATCCTTTAAGCCTTGAAACCTCCATTTTTACATTAGAGAAAAACCCTAGGCGTTTAATTTTATTGATTGATTCATCGAGTTCGGTATTTGAATATAAGCCGCCTTCGTTAATACCAATTTCCCGGCGAATAACTTCATCCTGTGTACGGGTATTGCCTACAATGGTAATACGATTAATATAAACTTTTTTGTTAAGTGTTATATCAATGGTAATATTAATAGCGTGAGTCTTGGTGTCTTCTGTTGTTATTGGGTCAACTTTGGCAAATGCATAACCTTGGTCGGCAAATACATCAGTAATGGCTTGAATACTTTCAATAACTTTTTTACGTTCAAACACATCGTTTTTCTTAACGCTTAAAAGTTCGTTAAGTTCCTTAATGGATTGATTTAACAAGTCTCCCTTAAAAGCTATTGTTCCCACTTTATATTGCGAACCTTCGCTAATTTGAATTTCAATATCAATATTCTCTTTATTGTCAGATAGTGTAGTTTGAATTTTGTTGATTTTAAAATCAAGATAGCCGTCATTAATATATAAAGACTTTATAGACTCAACGCCAGCATCTAGTGCAACTTTAGAATAATGATCTTTTTCCGTGAAATAATTCATGATAAAGAAATCAGCTTCGCCAATATCAAATAAATCTAGTAAGTCATTTTCATCGTGGACATTGCCACCTGTTATCTTCATTGAATTAATTCTGGCAACTTCACCTTCATTGATATCTAATTCAATACCAACTCGATTCTGAGTATCTGTCTCAATTTTTTTATTAATCTTGATGCTATAGTAACCTTTAGAAATATAAGAGGCTTTTAGTTGTGAAATTAACTGATCTAATTTTCGTTGGTTAAAAATCTTACCTTGGGCAAGATTCATGGTTTTTAGAATTTGATTTAACGAATCCTCATTGATTACCTTATCAGAGTAGTTAAGTACGTCAACAAATTTAATATTAGGATTTTCTAATAACTTAATTTTAAGAACTTCATCTACTTGTGATACTTCAATATCTTTAAAGAAGTTTGTCTTATAAAGATCGCGAATAATTTGACCAGATACTTGCTTGTTGTAATCATCACCTGTCTCAACAGG
>CAJVCK010000042.1 GCA_910595805.1 uncultured Candidatus Thioglobus sp.
TCAGTAATGACTGATTAAAAACAGGTGAGTCACAGTTAACTGCTTGATTATTCATTAGGTTTGATGGTTTTAGCATTCAATCTATGTATTATACAATTGCAAGTAAATTTTCTACTTATAATTAACTTGAAAAATGAACGGTCTTTAAGTGAAAAAAATTTCCAAAAATGAGATTACAGCAGTTATTTTAGCCGGCGGTCAAGCCTCAAGAATGGATGGTGATGATAAGGGACTTATTTTATTTCGTGAACTTCCGTTAATAGCACATGTTGTCAATATTACTAAACCCAAAGTTAGCCAAACTCTTATTAGTGCAAACCGAAATCTTGAAGAGTATGCTAATTTCGGTAAAGTGATCAGCGATGACTTAGAAGGATATCAAGGGCCTTTGGCTGGAATCTCTAAAGCACTGAAAGTGTGCTCAACCCCTTATCTTTTAGTGCTTCCCTGCGATAGTCCTTTGATTGATGCAGCATTAATCGATTCTCTAATCGAGAAGATGGAGGTAACGAAAGCAGATATTTGTGTTGCCCATGATGGTTCGATAATGCATGCAACATTTGCGCTAATGCAGACTAAACTGGAAAAGAATTTAGAAGAGTTTTTAGAAGAGGGCGGTCGAAAGATGGCTCTTTGGTATCGTCAACAGAACCTAGAAAGAATAGATGTTTCGAGTCATTTGGAAGTTTTAACCAATATAAATCGACCTGAAGACTTTAATCTTTAAGACTGCCAGCGTTTTTTTTGTTCATCGTCGCTTTCTCGTGATTCCACCCATTCCTCTTTTTGCTCTGTTGATTCTTTTTTCCAAAAAGGCGCGTCCGTTTTTAAATAATCCATAATAAAATAGCATGATTCAAAAGCTGCTTGACGATGTTTGCTTGTTGTCACAACTAAAACAATTTGATCGTTAACTTTTAGTTCTCCAATACGGTGAATAATGGTAACGTTTTGCAGATTCCAGCGCCCTCTAGCCTCTGTGACAATTGATTTAAGTGATTTTTCAGTCATCTCTGGATAATGTTCAAGCGTCAAGCTACTAATGGATCCAGGGTGCAGGTCTCTAACGGTACCGATAAAACTTACAATAGCACCAATCTGAGGGTTATTGTTGCGTGTATGACTGACTTCGGTTGTTAAATCGAAATCCTCTGTTTGAACGACTATTTTATCCATTCTGTAATTTTATCGCTTTTGTGTCTTGTTTAATCATCTTTGAATGCTTTTTAATTGGATTATAATTCAATAAACCGTTTATTAATCGACCAGATGAAAGTTGCTACTATCTCTTTAAATATTGCTTGGCAAGATATTGAAAAGAATCTTGAGCGGGCGGAAAAATTTGTTCTTCAAGCTAAGGCAGATGGTTGTGATGTAGTTGTTCTTCCTGAAGTCTTTAATACTGGTTTCATTGCTGATGTAGGTAAGTACGCTGAACTGCCGAATTGTAAAACTCATCATGCTCTTCAACAATTTGCATTAAACAACCTAATTAATATAGTTGCCGGTGCCAGTGAAAAACAACCTAACGAAAAAGCTCACAACATTGCGCTTGTGTTTGATAGTTATGGCAATGAGGTGGCGAAATACTCAAAATTACATCCTTTTAATTATGCCAATGAAGGTAAGTACTTTGCTTCTGGTAATGAAACTATTAAATTTGAATTAGACGGAGTTGCTTGCTCTGTGTTTATTTGTTATGACTTACGTTTTCCTGAAATTTTTCGTCAAATTGCTGAAGAGGTTGAGGTAATCTTTGTTATTGCTAACTGGCCACATACGCGCGAAATGCATTGGCAAAACTTGTTAATAGCTAGGGCAATCGAGAACCAATGCTTCATTGTCGGTGTTAATCGTATTGGTAATGATGGTGTTGGATTAAAGTACAACGGCTCTTCAATGGTAATTAATCCTTTAGGCGAAGTGTTGTTACAAACCGATAAGAAAACGGAGTATGCCAGTTGCGATATTGACACTTCGATGGTCTCAAAGACTCGGAAAGATTTTCCGTTTTTAGAAGACGTTCGTTTTATCTAGCTACTCATAATGAATAAGCTCACTCGTGAAGACTTCACACGCCTCGATCAAATAGACCCTCTCGCTGAAGTTCGAGATAAATTCACTCTACCACAAGATTTGATATATTTTGATGGGAATTCTCTAGGTCCGCTACCAAAACGAACCATTAATACTCTGGAGACAATGATTCAGAAAGAGTGGGGCGATGGCTTGATTAGCAGCTGGAATGACGAAAACTGGATTAACATGCCGCGAGAACTTGGCAACAAAATTGCCACACTAATTGGCGCCAAATCAGGTGAAGTTGTTGTTGCAGATAGTACTTCAGTAAACCTATTCAAGGTTCTTACTTCTGCGTTGTTTTTAAATAAGAATCGTAGGAATATTCTCAGTGAAGCTGGAAATTTTCCTACCGATCTCTACATTTTAGAAGGCGTTAACAAAATGCTTGGAGAAAGTTACGAAAGTTACTTGATCGAAGAAGATGATTACGAAATTGAAAAATATATCGATACCTCAACAGCCGTTGTTATGCTTTCACACGTTAACTATAAAAGTGGAAGAATAAGTGATATTAAAAGAATTACAAGTGTTGCACATGAAAAAGGCGCTCTCGTTATTTTTGATATAAGTCACAGTGTTGGCGTTATGCCGTTGAATCTGCACAATTGTGGTGTGGATTTTGCAGTTGGGTGCACTTACAAGCATTTAAACGGAGGGCCTGGTGCTCCTGGATTTTTGTATGTACACAACTCACTTATTGAAAAAGTGTCACAACCATTAACAGGTTGGATGGGTCACATACAACCTTTTGAATTTGCATCCGAGTATCAGCCTGCAAATGATATTGGAAAGTATATTTGTGGCACGCCATCTATCATTGCCTATAAAGCAATAGAAAGTAGTCTGGCAATCTTTGAAGATGTATCGATGAAATTGGTCCGTGAAAAAAGTATTCAACTGTCTGAAATGTTAATACGATTAATGCAACAAGAATGCACTGCATTTGGCTTTGAGCTATTTTCACCCAGGAATGCAGAGAAACGCGGCAGTCAAGTTTCTTTTGCGCATAACAACGGTTTTTCCATTATGCAGGCACTCATATCACATGGCGTTGTTGGTGATTTTCGTGAGCCTAATGTTTTACGTTTTGGTATCTCTCCTCTCTATATGCGATACGTGGATATATGGGATGCGGTGATTTGTTTAAGGAAAATAATGCAAACCAATGAATGGCAGGAAGAGCATTTCAATCAAAGAGGTTATGTAACATAATTATTTAGAGCGTTTAATCTGAATTAAATTGTTTTTGAGGTTTTGCCAACCATAGAAAGCCCAAGTGCAACAGAAGGTCCTATACCGAATGCAAAGATGGCTGTACCCAGTCCTACAACACCCCCCATTAACCAACCTACAATTACAACACTAACTTCAATGATTGTACGAATTGAATAAATAGGTAAGTTGGTCTTTTTTTGTAAACCAATCATTAGTCCATCTCTAGGTCCAGCACCTAGGTTTGCTATGAGATAAAATCCGCTACCAATTCCAATAATAAGGACGCCAACTACAACTTGTAAAATCTGCATCGGATAAGTCTCTGGATAAGGCAAATAATAAACAGAGAATTCAATCGTTAACGCTATAATAAAGGCGTTGAGGATGGTACCCATCCCAGGTTTTTGTTTAAGTGGAATCCACATTAATAGTACAAAAATACTAATAACGAAAGTTGATAGGCCAATTGACCAGCCTGTGTGGTTTGATATACCCTGTGCAAGAACTGTGTAGGGGCCAACGCCAGCACCACTGGTAATAAGGAGACTCTCTCCTAAGCCAAACAAAAACAATCCAAACACTAAAAATATTAAGGTTAGTAGTTTAGGCTTTAGATTGAAGGCATCTTCTGAACTCCAAGTAACTTTAGGAATTTTTTTGATAGAGAAGGCAAGAGAAAAAAGTTTCATCGTCAATTAACGAAGCTAAAAAATTATAGTAATAATACAGTTGTTTAAGATTATTCTATAACTGTGTATAAATTATTATATTTCTCCTCTCAATTTCAAGCTTTACTGATTATGATATGCTTAGTGAAAAAATGATCTTTTATTGTTAAATTACTTAATCACATAATATGACCGAAGCCATTACTAAAACTGATATCAAAAACTTTAATAATGATGGTGTCGTTGTATTGCGAGGACTTTTTAAAGATTGGATTGAAGTTCTTAGAAGGGGTGCAGAATTTCATATCAATAATCCCAGTGAAAGTGCCTTGATTCATAAGCAGGACAGTTACCAAGGACAG
>CAJVCK010000043.1 GCA_910595805.1 uncultured Candidatus Thioglobus sp.
GAGGTAAAAGAGCTAGATGCGATATTTTGGCAGAAACAAAAAGTGATGCACTTGCATTAGGGCAGACAGCTACACAAGCGCCACAACCAATACAAATGGCTGCATTGAATGCTTTGTCAGAAGCATACTTTTCCACTAGAGTGTTGTTAGCTTCAGGTGCTAAACCAGTATGTACTGACACATATCCACCCGATTGAATAATTCGATCAAATGATGAGCGATCAACCGTTAAATCTTTTATCACTGGAAAACTACTGGCACGCCACGGCTCAATCCAGAGATCAGTTTGACTTTTATACTCACGCATGTACAGCTGACACGTAGTTGTAGCTGACTTTTCCCCATGTGGATGACCATTGATTACTAGTGAACAAGCGCCACAAATACCTTCGCGACAATCGTAATCGAAGACAATACAATCTTCACCCTTAGTAATTAACTGCTCATTTAACTGGTCAAGCATTTCCAAAAACGAAGTATCATTATCAATGCTGTCGACTTCATAAGTCACGAACTGACCTGTGACATCTGTGGTTTTTTGTCGCCAAATGTGCAGAATAAATCTCATTTGTAGTTCCTAATTGTGGGCTTAATAAACTCAAAATGCAGATGTTCTTTATGCAACTTAACCTCATCTTGCTGGTACTCCCAGGCTGCAACAAAAGAAAACTCTTCATCGTTACGCTTAGCTTCTCCGCCTGAATATAAATGTTCTGAACGCGCATGTGCACCACAAGATTCCTCGCGATTTAGTGCGTCTCTACACATTAAAATACCAAGTTCAATAAAATCAACAACGCGCCCTGCACGTTCTAAAGTTTGATTAAAATCTTGATCTGAACCCGTTACTTTGATTTTTTGCCAAAATTCTATTTCTAGTGTTTTAATTTCATCAATAGCCTGGGTAAGTCTTGTCTGCTCACGTGACATACCACAG
The DNA here is from genome assembly GCA_910595805.1 of uncultured Candidatus Thioglobus sp. The sequence continues at coordinate 938 of CAJVCK010000043.1, forward strand.
GCATCCCATAAGATTTTCCCTAATTTTTGATGGAAATATTCTGGCGAATATTGTGCATCAGGCGCACGCATTAATTTATTAATTCTATCTTTTACGGTATTCAATGCTTGCTGAACTTGTTCATGCTCATCAATGTTATCAAACGTATTTCTTGCCAAATAATTAGCAATAGTCTGTGGCAGAATAAAATAACCATCTGCCAAGCCCTGCATCAATGCTGACGCACCCAATCGATTAGCACCATGGTCTGAAAAATTAGCCTCACCAGCAGCAAATAAGCCATCAAGTGTCGTCATTAAATTGTAATCTACCCACAATCCACCCATTGTATAGTGCGGTGCTGGGTAAATTTTCATGGGTGTTGTATATGGATCCTCGTTGGTAATTCGCTCATACATCTCAAATAAATTACCGTATTTTTCCTTTATCTCCGCCAACCCTATTTTATTAATCACATCCGTAAAATCTAGGTATACGCCTAAACGCTTGCCATGAATTCTACTACCCACACCACGCCCTTCATCACAAACAAGTTTCACTGCACGTGAAGCCACATCACGTGGCACTAAGTTAGCAAAAGCAGGATACATGCGCTCTAAAAAATAATCCCGATCTTCTTCTTTAATATCAGAAGGGCTTTTCTCGCAATCTTCATTGTTTTTTGGCGCCCAAATGCGTCCATCATTTCTAAGCGACTCACTCATTAATGTTAACTTTGTTTGGTTTTTATCCGTAGGCGGGATACAAGTTGGGTGAATTTGAGTAAAACTTGGATTGGCAAAATAAGCCCCTTGCTTAAAGGCGCGCCAAATAGCTGATGTATTACAACCTTTAGCATTGGTAGATAAATAATAAGCATTTGAATAACCACCTGTACACAACACCACACAATCTGCCGTATGCGTACTCAACTCGCCAGTTACGAGATCACGCACAATAACACCTCGCGCCCTTCCATCAACCGTAACAACTTCTAGCATTTCAGCGCGAGAATGGTGTGTAATTCTCCCAGCCTCAACTTGACGACTCATAGCAGAATAAGCGCCCAAAAGCAATTGCTGACCCGTTTGCCCTTTAGCATAAAACGTACGAGAAACCTGCGTGCCGCCAAATGACCTGTTAGCTAAATAGCCACTATATTCACGTGTAAATGGAACGCCTTGTGCCACCGATTGATCAATAATATTACTGCTAAGTTCTGCCAAACGGTATACATTAGATTCTCTCGCCCTAAAGTCGCCACCTTTAATAGTGTCATAAAACAACCGCCAAACGCTATCACCATCATTTTTATAATTTTTGCTTGCATTAATACCACCCTGTGCTGCAATAGAGTGTGCACGGCGTGGAGAGTCTTGAAAACAAAATGAACTCACTCGATAGCCTGCTTCACCTAAAGTTGCACACAGAGAAGCACCTGCAAGCCCAGTGCCAATCACAATAATTTTGTGTTTATCTCGGTTTTGTGGTGCTACCAATGCCAAATCAAATAAATGCTTACTCCATCTATTTTCTAACAACCCTATTGGTTCAGAAGATTTAAGCATACATCACACTCACTAAAATAGAAGAAAAGCCAATAAATATCATTAACACTATTAATGCCACTACTAGATGATACTGCTTACTAGACACACCTAAAGTCTGTAATACATTACTCAGTGCATGGTGTAAATGTGCACTGAGTGTGAGCAGCCCTAACGCGTAAAAAACCAACATAATTGGCTGAGTGAAAATATTCAGCATTTGTTGATACAAGTCTGTTTTATCCAGCCACTGCATTTGTACAAAATGCAACACAATAAACACCAACAAAGTGCTTACACCACCCCAAGCAACTACTCTTGGAATTTCTTGTGGATAGGTTTTTTCATAACCAACACCTTTACTTTGATTGTTGGCAAGCTGGCGTGAAACTGCTGTAAATACATGAAATCCTAAAGTGGTAATTAAGACCGCCACCATTAAATAATAAACGGGTGATTGATTAAACTCAGTATAAAAATTATTAAAAACATCTTTACTAGTGTGAAAACTTAGTAAACTCAGCATGTGAAAAATCACGTAAGAAAACCAGGTCAGACCTGCAAAAGCCATCCATTTTTTTTGAGCAACCGAACTAGTAAAGTTCATCAAATTCCGCACGCGGTTGTAAATTCTCTTTTTCAATTGTTCTTAAACAACTGTTATAACGTAGAATTGGGTCTGAACAATGTTTTGGCGCCATTTTTTCCGCAACTTCATATTTAGCAATTGCTTCCATTAGCCCTTCATAAGCAAACGATTGTGACATTGAGTTTTTGAGTAATGCTCTTGCCTTACGCTCAAGAAAAATTCCAGTGTAATAAATTTTGTGAAATTCCGATTTTAACCTGGTAATAATTTCAACAATTTTCTTAGGTTGAACTTTGGCATGCTGGTGTGAATATTGGTCAGTCAATGCCAATATATAAATCACCAAAGCATCTTGATTGTCAGGATCAATAGCAAGCACATCTATACAAATACTAATCGCCAAATCAGGTTCACGCAATGACCTATACTGCCGCGCTTTATCAAGAACCGTACAAATTGAATCTTTATGGATTAGATGATATGTCATGAATTGGAGTCTTATTTAGTGTTTGTTTTTAAAGTTGTGTCGATTCATTAAGCGATACCAGGATAAGCATGCCCGTATATATAAGTTGAAATGAAACCAATTATAAATTTTTTTTTATAATTTAATGCATTTTTTCACAATAATAATATAATCCTTAATTAAAGAATTAGGTTGGGGTGCGGTAGCTATTGTTCAATTGACTAAACTAGATCAGAGTTTAATTAACTTTTTGTAAAAAATTACTAAAAAGAGGCGGTGCCGGAATTATTGGATCTGCTTTGATTCGCTATATTATTAACAATAAAAATCATAGTGTTGTTAATGTTGACAAACTGTCTTATGTCGGTAGTTTAGATTCTCTAACTTTTGTTAAAGGTGATTCAAGATATGCATTTGAATAGGTTGGCATTTGTAAAGCAAATGAGATTAAACGTATGCTTGATAAACATCAGTCGGATTTTGTAATGCATTTGGCTGCTGAATCACATGTAGATAGATCAATTGATAGTTCTGATAAATTTATCCAAACCAATATTACTGGTACATATATATTGCTAGAAGAAGCTAGAGATTGTTGGTCGGGCTTAGAAGGCGATAAAAAAATGGATTCAAATTCCATTATGCCTCCCTGATAGTTTAACTATCCTAAAGATCCCTCGAAGACTACGAGGTTGATAGGTACGGTGTGGAAGAGTAGTGATACTTGAAGCTAACGTATACTAATTGATCGTGAGGCTTGACCATATAACAC
>CAJVCK010000044.1 GCA_910595805.1 uncultured Candidatus Thioglobus sp.
TATTGAACTGGATGAAAATACACAAAACTGGATGCCAATTCGTTCTACCAAAGGGGTGGCTAATTTTGTACGTTTTGGCCTAAGATTTGCTAAAGTTTCCAATCAAATTATTGATCTTATCAAGTCTCAGAAACATCAAACCATTGACAAGATTATCGATCTATCTTCCCACCATCAAGGAGACACTGTTGAAATCCAAACTGGTGCATTTAAAGGCCAGCAAGCCATCTTTAAAAATTACAACAGCAACGATAGAATAACTATCCTTCTAAAACTTATCGGTCAACAACAAACCGTCACACTAGATCAACATGATGTCGTGGCAGTTTAAGGATAAAACACCACTTAACGTTCATTGCTAGCTATAATCCCATTAATCATTAATTCAATAGTAATCATCATTTAATCTTATGTGCGGAATCGTCGGCGGAATTTGTAAAAACAACATCACCTCAGTATTGGTTAATGGCTTAAAAAAATTAGAATACCGTGGCTATGATTCTGCTGGTGTGGTGGTTTTAACAAAAGATAACAAGCTAAATCGAGCGCGTGCTGTTGGCAAGGTTGTCAATCTTGAAAATAGCATTAAAGACAAAAAAATACCGCTTGATGGTACTGTTGGTATTGCCCATACCCGCTGGGCCACCCATGGTGAGCCATCAAGCCGCAATGCCCATCCACACATTTGCAACCAGTTGGTGAGCGTGGTGCATAACGGTATTATTGAAAACTTCCTTGAATTAAAAGCTGAACAGCAAGCACAAGGCTACAACTTCACTTCAGATACCGATACCGAAGTCATTGCGCACGCTATTCATAAAGCACTTCAAGAATGTGACTCTTTATTAGAAGCCACACAAAAGGCTATCAGAACCTTTGAAGGCGCCTATGGGCTTGGTGTGGTTTCTCCCAAAGAGCCTGGGCACATCATTGCCGCACGTAGTGGTTCACCCTTGGTGATTGGTGTCAGTAAAAAAGGCAACTTTATCGCTTCTGACCAAATGGCATTGCTTGACATTACTAAAGACTTTATTTTTTTAGAAGAGGGCGATATTGCCGATATTACTTTGGATAAAGTCGCTATTTATGACAAAGATGGCAAACAAGTAAAACGCAAAATACAAACATCAAAGCTCAAAAGTGATCAAGTATCTAAAGGTGATTATGATCACTACATGCTCAAAGAAATCTTTGAACAGCCGCAAGCCATTCGTGATACCTTAGAGTCTCGCATCACTAAAGACACGGTATTGCCGTCTACCTTTGGCCATAACGCTAAAGACATCTTTATCAATACCAAACATATTCAGATTATCGCTTGTGGTACTAGCTATAACGCTGGCTTAGTAGCAAAATATTGGTTAGAAGACATTGCCAAGATCCCCACACATATTGAGGTAGCTAGTGAATACCGCTACCGTGAGCCAATTATTTTGGACAATACATTATTTATCACCATCTCCCAAAGTGGAGAAACGGCTGACACGCTAGAAGCGCTCAAAGCGGTCAAAAAACGCAGTAAGGGTAAGAATATACACACATTGACCATTTGTAATTCGGCAGAATCATCGCTGACGAGAGTATCGGAGCTCACCTTCTTAACCCATGCTGGCCCTGAGATTGGTGTGGCTTCTACTAAGGCTTTCACCACACAGCTAGTATCATTGGCATTGCTCTCGGTGGCGATTGGACGATGCCATAAACAGGTGTCAGCAGAGCAAGAAGCTATGATTGTTGACGGCCTTAATCGACTGCCAGGCCTAATCAAGAAAACACTTGAGCAAGAAGATCAAATTAAAGAGTTAGCCAAAACCTTTAAAGATAAATTCAATGCAATCTTCATAGGTCGAGGCACCATGCATGCGATAGCCATGGAAGGCGCACTTAAGCTTAAAGAAATCAGCTACATCCATGCTGAAGCATTCCCAGCAGGAGAGCTTAAACATGGCCCAATCGCTCTGATTGATAAAGACACGCCAGTGATTGCTGTAGCACCTAACGACAATCTATTAGACAAACTCAAATCTAATCTTCAAGAGGTTAAGTCTCGCGGCTCTCAGATGATCGTATTTGAAGATGAAGCGGCCAAGGTTACACCCATGAAAGGCATGACTGTTATCCCAACTACCACGGATTTAGGACGTATCACTGCACCAATAATTTTCACCGTCCCCTTGCAATTGCTTAGCTACCACGTGGCCCTCATTAAGGGTACAGATGTTGATCAACCGCGTAATTTAGCCAAGTCTGTCACCGTAGAGTAAGCAAAAAAAAAACCGCAAAGTGGGCTAGTCATCAATCTTACATCTTCAAGAAGGATGATTGGTTATTTATAGCTAATTATTCCTCGCGCCAGCAAAGGCAATATTAACATTGGCATGCTTGCCACCAGACAGTCGATCAATCAGCAAAGCCTCAGCCATTGGGCTACGGCAAATATTACCCACACACACCATTAATACACTACTAAACATTACTTATTTATTATCTCGAAACAAAATATCTACTATGTTGCATTGTGGTTTATAGTCTGGAACCGCCAGAATAAGAAGCTCACGAAGCTTCTCTTGATTACAATCTTTAATTGCTGATTCAAGTCCTACTATGATTGACTCTAGTTCATCCCACGACAACATATTTTCTTCAGCACGCATAATAAGCGGGTTATCCGTCTTGCTCACATTGTCACCAATGAGTAATTCTTCATACAACTTCTCACCAGGCCTTAAGCCAGTGTACTTAATCCCAATATCACCACCAGGGTTAGATTCATCCTTTACTTCTAAACCACTAAGTCGAATCATCTTCTTAGCCAATTCATCAATACGTACTGGCTCACCCATATCAAGTACAAATACATCGCCACCTAAGCCCATTGCACCCGCTTGAATAACCAACTCAACAGCTTCGGGTGTGGTCATAAAATAACGGATAATGTCTTTATCAGTGACAGTTACCGGCCCACCGACTTTAATCTGTTGCCTAAATAACGGGATCACCGAGCCACTAGACCCAAGCACATTGCCAAAACGCACCATAGTAAACAACGTAACATCTTGCTTAGAGGATAGCGCTTGCAATATTAGCTCAGCTATACGTTTAGTTGTCCCCATGGTATTAGTTGGGCGCACCGCCTTATCCGTAGAGATTAATACAAAAGTTTTTACACCAGCGTCAATAGCCGCCTGCGCGCAATTCAGTGTGCCAAATACATTGTTATCAACACCCTCAGTATTATTAAACTCAACCATTGGCACATGCTTGTATGCTGCCGCATGATAGACAGTATCTACATCAAAGCGTTTAAACACATTAGAAAGTCTGCCCTTATTTTTAACACTACCTAGAATTGGATACATATCTAATTGACCAATGCCCAAGTTAGACAACTCTTTTTCAATAGTGTAAAGTGCCAGTTCGCTCATCTCATACAAGATCAATGCTTTAGGCTTTAAAAATACGATTTGTCTGCAAAGCTCTGAGCCGATTGAACCGCCTGCGCCAGTAACTACAACAACTTTATTAGTAATATTTTTACCTAACAGGTCTTTATTAGCCTCTACCGTATCACGCCCCAACAGGTCCTTAATACTAACTTCACGTAAATCATTAACACTAACCTTACCTTCGGCTAATTCGGCAACACCCGGCAAGATCCGTACCACTACTGGGTAAGACTCTAACCTTTCAATAATATTACGAATCACATTATGAGACACTGACGGCATTGCGATTAGTACTTCCTCTACTTTAAACCGACTTATTACCTCGCCAATACTTTTTTCTGAGTAAACATTTAAATTCCTAATTTGCTTACCTTGTAACACTTTAGAATCATCAATAAGACCAGCGACTTTATATTCTGCTGAATATTCAAGTGCTGATACTAATTGAATCCCCGCATCGCCCGCACCATATATTAAAGCCCGCTTCTTTGCTTTATTACTGCCAAGCAAAGTGCTGGCAGCAATACGTATGCCGACAATCACTAATAAAGACAGGCCCCAGTTTATCAAAATTACTGAACGAGGAATGCCATCCATAGCAACCATAAACCCAACAACACCCCATACCATTGCATACAATGACACCGCCTGCACCACAGCCCATAAAGCTTTAAAACCGATGTAACGAATCACCGCACGATACAAACCAAATCGTACAAAAATAGG
>CAJVCK010000045.1 GCA_910595805.1 uncultured Candidatus Thioglobus sp.
AAGAAGTTTCAAAACGTGGTGCTACTAAACAATTAGGCAAGAAGTAAAGGAATAAAGCAATGTTGCAACCTAAACGTACAAAATATAGAAAGATTATGAAGAGCCGCAACCGCGGTTTAGCTGCTGGCCATAATGTAAGCTTTGGTGAAATTGGACTGCAAGCTACTGGTCGATGCCGAATGACTGCTAGACAAATTGAGGCAGCAAGACGAGCAATGACTAGACATGTAAAGCGTCAAGGAAAGATATGGATTCGTGTCTTCCCAGATAAGCCTATTACCAAGAAGCCACTTGAGGTTCGAATGGGTAAAGGTAAAGGTAGCGTTGAGTATTGGGTAGCACAAATTAAGCCAGGGCAAATGTTATTTGAAATGCAGGGTGTTGATGAAGTAGTAGCTAGAGAGGCTTTTGAGCTTGCTGCAGCGAAACTCCCAGTTAAGACAACAGTAATTAAACGGACAATAATGTAATGGATGTTAAAGAATTAAGAGACCAGGATGTGACTCAGTTAAATGAGCAGCTTATTACTTTGCGTAAAGAGCAATTTGAATTGCGTATGCAAAAAAGCACATCTCAACTGACTGATTTATCAAAGCTTAGTAAAACCAAAAAAGCGATTGCCCAAATTAAAACAATTATTAACGAGAAAAGCTCATGAGTGAAACTAATGCGGTAGAAAGAGTCCTTACAGGTAAAGTTGTGAGTAATAGTCGTGATAAGACAATTGCTGTTTTAGTAGAGCGTAAGGTGCGTCATCCAATTTATAAAAAGTACATTAAGCGCAGCACTAAAGTTCACGCACATGATGAAAAAAATGAGTGTGGTCTTGGTGATGTTGTAAGAGTTTCTGAATCAAAGCCATTTTCTAAAACAAAGAACTGGGCGTTGGTAGAAGTTGTTGAAAAATCTGTGAGTATTGATTAGATAGTCGCTTTAAAGAGAGAAAGAATATGATTCAAATGCAAACAAAATTAAATATAGCAGATAACAGTGGTGGTGTTAGGGCTATGTGTATTAAAGTGCTTGGCGGCTCAAAAAGACGCTATGCAAACATCGGCGATGTGATCAAAGTAAGCATCAAGGAAGCTTCACCGCGCGGTAAAGTTAAAAAAGGCGATGTATATGATGCAGTGGTTGTTAGAACTGCTCAAGGTGTTCGTCGCAAAGACGGCTCTCGTATTCGCTTTGATACTAATGCAGTTGTTCTTCTTAATACAAAATTAGAGCCTATCGGTACTCGTATATTTGGGCCGGTTACTCGTGAATTAAGGGGCGCTCAATTTATGAAAATTGTTTCACTTGCACCAGAGGTCTTGTAATGATGAAAATTAAACAAAATGATGAAGTAATCGTCATTGCTGGAAAAGATAAAGGCTCTGTTGGTACTGTAACTCAAGTGCTTGGACAAAAGGTGATTGTTGAAGGTTATAACTTAGCAAAAAAACACGTACGCCCTAATCCACAAGAAGGCATCCAAGGTGGAATTGAAGAAAAAGAAATGCCAATGAGTATTTCAAATGTTGCAATTTACAACCCTACTACTAAAAAGGCAGATCGTATCGGTGTTAGGGTTAATGATGAAGGCGTTAAAGAAAGATTTTTTAAATCAAACGGTGAAGCCGTAATTTGATGTAACGAATAAGTAGGTGATAAGTGGCTAGATTACAAGAACAATATAAAAATGAAATTATCCCTAAGCTTCAAAAGGAGCTAGGTGTTTCTAATTCAATGTCTGTACCCAAGATTGAAAAAATTACAATCAATATGGGCCTTGGCAAAGCCTTAGGAGATAAAAAGGTATTAGAAAGTGCTCTAGAAGAGTTGGGTTTAATTTCATCTCAAAAGCCAGTAACTTGCTTGGCTAGAAAGTCCGTTGCTAGTTTTAAGTTAAGAGAAGGAAACGCCATCGGTTGCAAGGTGACATTGAGAAAAGAAAGAATGTACGAATTTCTAGATCGCCTTGTTAATGTTGCGATACCGCGTATCAGGGATTTCCGTGGATTGAATGACAATTCATTTGATGGTCGAGGTAACTACAACATGGGAATAACAGAACAAATTGTTTTTCCTGAAATTGAGTTTGAAAAGGTAACAAGTGTGCGAGGAATGGATATAGCTATTACCACGAACGCACAAAATGATGAAGATGCTAAGAAACTATTAGCGATGTTTAATTTCCCATTTAAAGGAGGAAATAATGGCTAAAAAGTCTATGATACATAGAGATCTAAAGCGAGCTAAGTTGGTCGAAAAATATAAAGAGAAGCGCCTTGAGTTGAAAAAAATCATCAAGAGTGTTCATACTTCAGATGAGGATCGTTTTCAGGCTGTAATTAAATTACAGTCACTACCTAGAGATGCCTCTCCTGTTCGTCAACGTAATCGTTGCGGTCTTTCTGGACGTCCACACGGTTTTTATAGAAAGTTTGGTTTAGCAAAATCACAACTCAGAGAGCGCACCATGAATGGTGAAGTTCCTGGTTTATCTAAAGCTAGTTGGTAGGAGGTTAATATGAGTATGTCTGATCCAATAGCTGATATGTTGACTAGAATTAGAAATGCACAATCAGTAAACAAAGAGCAAGTAAGCATCCCAGCTTCAAATTTAAAGTCTGCCATTGCGAGTGTCATGCAGGATGAAGGTTACATTACTTCTTTTGCAATTGAAGGTGATAAGGCGGCTAACAAAACATTAGTGATTAAGTTGAAGTACTTCGATAACCAGCCAGTAATCGAGTCGCTTGATAGAATTTCAAAGCCTAGCTTAAGACACTATGCAAGTAAAGATGATATGCCAAGCGTTATGAATGGACTTGGAATCGTAATTGTTTCTACCCCTAAGGGTGTTATGACAGGCCAAGCTGCCAAAGCTCAAAATATTGGTGGTGAAGTTTTGTGTAGCGTTTCATAATATTGGAGATTAATTATGTCTAGAATTGCAAAAGCACCAATCACAATCCCAGAAGGCGTAAACATTACTCATGCTGATGGCGTGATGTCAGTTAAAGGGAAGCTTGGTGAAATGACAATGCATGTCAATTCTCTCGTTCAAATATCTAATAACGATAATGTGCTAACTTTTGAGCCAAATCAAGTCAGTAAAAAATTAGAGAAAAGTGCATGGGCTCAAGCGGGTACTGCTAGAGCAAATACAGCTAACTTGATCAAAGGTGTCACTGATGGTTGGGAGAAAAAACTTACTTTAATCGGAGTTGGTTATCGTGCTAAAGCACAAGGCAAAGTTTTAAACTTGACACTTGGCTTTTCTCACCCCGTCGACTACAAATTACCTGAAGGAATATCTGTAGAAACCCCTTCACAGACTGAAGTTATTGTAAAGGGAATCGATAAGCAGAAAGTTGGCCAGGCTGCTGCAGAGATAAGGGCGTTTCGTCCACCAGAGCCATACAAAGGCAAGGGTGTTCGTTATTCAGATGAGCAGGTTGTTCGTAAAGCTGCTAAGAAAAAATAATTGATAGAAGGTAGTTAAATGAAATTATCAAAAAAAGATGCTCGCATAAGAAGAGCAACAAAATTTAGAGCTAAGCATGCTGAAAGAGATTTAGAGCGTTTGTGCGTTTATAAATCATCGCAACATATTTATGCGCAAATTATTAGTAGTTGTGGAACTAAGACATTGGCATCTGCATCGAGCGTTTCTTCCAAAATGAAAAATGGTGGTAATGTTGATGCTGCATCTAAGGTCGGAGATTTAATAGCAAAAGCTGCTATAAAAGCTAAAGTTTCTAAGGTCGCGTTTGATCGCTCAGGTTTTAAATATCATGGTCGAGTGAAAGCACTTGCTGAGGCAGCAAGGGAAGGCGGATTAGATTTTTAATTAAAAGAACTCAAGGTTTAAAGAAT
>CAJVCK010000046.1 GCA_910595805.1 uncultured Candidatus Thioglobus sp.
CCACAAAGAGAAAGTCAAGTATTGCCCAGGTGAAGTGTGTGATTTGAGTAGAGGTAAGGATAAAATTCAATACTTGGATTTGACGCAAAAACTTATATTCACGCTATCAATACTGGCGCTTTTTTATTTAGCATTTGGCGATATTTTTAATTTTTTAATTTTTGGAGAGTAGTATGAAACAAATAATTACACTCTTGATATTGGTTGTTAATATTTCTATAGCGCAAGCAGCATTAGAAATTCAAAAAATTAGTGACAATGTTTTCGCCTTAGAAGGTGAAACCACCCAAAGATCTGCAACAAATTTTGGCAATAATTCAACGCACGGCGTTATTGTTACAAGCGAAGGTGTGATCTTAATTGACTCAGGTGCAAGCTATTTAGGCGCTCAAGAACTTCACCATTACATCAAAAAAATTACTGATAAACCGATCAAAATTGTTATTAATACTGGCGGACAAGATCATCGCTGGCTAGGCAATGATTATTTTAAAAAACTTGGCACTCGAATTATCGCTTCTAGGAAAACCAAAGAGGACCAAATAGCTAGAACTGATTACCACTTGGATAGGTTAGGTAATTTAATTGGAAACAGTCTAGATGGTACAAGTCCTTTACTTGCAGAAGAGGTTTTTGATGAAAAAATGAAGCTTTCATTAGGTGGTGTTGATCTAGAGTTGTATCATTTTGGTGCTGCACATACCGTAGGGGATATTATCATATGGATGCCAAGCGTTAAAACTATGTTCACTGGTGATGTGGTGTTTAATGACAGAATGTTGGGTGTTGGCCCTGCCCGAAATGTGAAAAGTTGGATTAATGTATTTGAAAAAATGGCAAGTTTTCAACCAGATTATGTTGTACCCGGCCATGGAAAGGTTTCTGATTTGTCAGCTGCAACCAAAAATACTTATGATTACTTAGTATTCTTAAAAAAAGAGATTGTTAAAGTTTTAGAAGGTGATGGCGATATGTTGCAAGCCAGTAAGATTGATCAAAGTGATTTCCACTTTTTGTCAGGACACAAGGATATTGCAGGAAGAAACGCCCAGTGGTTATTTGAACAAATGGAATTTGATTATTAAAAATAGCGGCTTAGAAACATGAAAAATATAAAAGCACTTTGGTTAATCATTGTTACTCTGTCAATTATTATTTTTGGCATTGGGTATCAGTTTGTCACCGGGTCAGTTGTAACAGTTAAAGACGAGCGAACTGCAATTGTCTTAACCAAGGGTGAACGTAATTTTGTTTTAAGTGAAATGCGTGGTTTGTTGAGTCATATGCAGCAGTTGGTGAGTGCGGCGGCGGATAAAGACATTGATAGAACTATTAAAATCGCAAAGCTTTTGACTGAAGACTCAAAAGGAGAAACTCAAGTATCGATTATTGCTAAAACCCCAATTGCCTTTAAGAAACTAAGTGCTAATATCCACACCCAGTTTGGTGAACTTTATAATGATGCCATTGAAAAGAGAGACCCTAATCATTCGTTGAAACAAGTGTCTGTTATTATGCAAAATTGTATTGCTTGTCATGGTGCGTATCAGCTGGTAGAGGCGACCGAATAAAATCATTTAATTTAAAAAATAAGGAGTACTATGAAAAACTTAAAAAAAATATTTATTCTATCGGCTTTGACTGTTAGTTTTGGCGCCTTTGCTTTATTCGGTATTGGCGAAGATGAAAAAGGATCTACTAAAGAAAAAACAAAAGAAGAATGTGAAATTCCAACTTTTGCTAAAGCGATTGGCCATGAAGATCTTTGGTTAAAGCACAATGGCTGCCCACCAAGAGAAGCTGCCGAAAAAGAAGAAAGGAAGGCGGAAGAAGTTAAATAATTTCGCAAGCCTCGTCGAAGCTTAAGCGAGGACTTCTTGGAAAAATTTGTGTACTGTCTCCATGGCCTATGCCACATAAAAAGATGGATTTAGTTTTACCATCAGAAAAAAACTCTTGATCAAGAGTTTCTGCATTAAAGCCACCCATTGGACCACAATCTAAACCAACTGAACGTGCCGCAATCATAAAATAAGCGCCTTGCAAAGTCGCATTCATTGAGCCGACAGCAGTGATTTTGTCTGGCTTGCCTTCATACCAACTTTTGGCGTCAGTATGTGGAAATAGGTAGGGTAGCTTCTCATAGAATTCAGTGTCATATCCGATAATAGCAACTGCAGGCGCGGTCATGGCTTTTTCAACATTACCTTCGTCTAAATGAGATTTAAGTCTTTCTTTGGCATCTTTAGATTGAATAAAGGTAATTCTAGCAGGGCAAGTGTTGGCTGCCGTCGGTCCAAATTTCATTATTTCGTAAATTTGATTAATTTGTTCTTCTGTAACGTCTTGTTCTAGCCAACCGTTGTGACTTCTGGCTTCTGTAAATAAAGTGTCTAATGTATCCTTATCAAGCATTAAAATATCCTAAAAAAGTTTGTAAAATTATTATGTTAGATTATATATTTTTTGACTCGATATTCTTGGGCAAATTTAAAGACCACTTAACAAAAGGTGGTAATAGAATTTGAATGCGAGGACGATACAAGTCGTGTCTATCACAATATAAATAAGGATTGATATGAAAAAAATTACTATCATTGGTTCAGGTTTCGCTGGCCTAACTGCAGTTAAAACCTTAAGAAAAAAAGACAAACAATGTGAAATCACCTTGATTTCACCAAAGGCAGAGTTGGTTTATATGCCAAGTTTGATCTGGGTTCCATCTGGTTCTGTAGAGAAGAAAGATATCGTTGTGCCATTGAATAATTTCTTTGAGCGTATGGGTGTTCATCATGTAGCTAGCGAAGTGACCGGCCTAGAAGAGAATGGCCGTAAGGTGATTACACCGATAGGTTTATATGAAAATGATGCATTGATTATTGCATCAGGTGGGCGATTTATTAAGAAACTGCCCGGTATAGAAAACTCTATTACACCTTGTGAAGGTTTAAGTGCTGCTGAGGAAATTCGTGATCGAATTAGGTCAATGGATGGTGGCAATATTGCTATTGGTTTTTCTGGAAATCCAAAAGAGCCAAGCGCAATGCGCGGTGGCCCAATGTTTGAATTTTTATTTGGTATTGATACACAGCTTCGTCAAGAAAAAAGACGTGATAAATTCAACTTAACATTTTTTACGCCTGCAGAAAAACCTGGTGCTCGTTTGGGCAAAAAAGCGGTTAAAGGTTTATTGACTGAGATGAAAAAACGTAATATTGCCACTCACCTTGGTAATAAGATGAAAAAATTTGAGGCTGACAAAGTTGTGACTGAGGGCGGTGAGTTTGACGCTGATTTGATTTTATTTATGCCAGGCATGACAGGCAATACCTGGTTTGACAACTCTGATCTGATGCGTAGCGAAGGTGGACTACTTAAAGCCAATAGTTTTTGTGAGGTAGAGGGTGCTGAAAAGGTTTTTGTGGCAGGTGACTCGGGCTCTTTTCCGGGGCCTGAATGGATGCCTAAACAAGCACATATGGCCGACCTTCAAGCTGAGGCAGCTGCTAAAAATGTTTTAGATGTTTTAGAGGGTAAGCCGGCTAGCCACACTTTTAAAATTGAACTCATGTGTATTGTTGATTCAAACAACAAAGGCATGTTTGTATCGCGCTCACTCAAAGGCGGGTTGGTGTTGCCAAATTGTCGTTTGATGCACCTTGCTAAGAAAGTGTTTGGCTGGTGGTATTTACGCCAATATCGATAGGACTTTTAGCATTTTATTGCGTTATTTTTTCTCGCTTTATCAACAAGTAGAGTATTCAAAAAAATGCCTTATTA
>CAJVCK010000047.1 GCA_910595805.1 uncultured Candidatus Thioglobus sp.
GAAAATTAACACTATTATGGTTGGCAAAGAAGCACTCAATAAATAACTTAGATTAAACATTTTAGGAATCCAGATACCTAGTTGTGAGAATTGATGGAATACCAAAGAAACCACAATAGCTAAAAATATTCTCTTACCTAGTGAAGCGTCTCTTAATGAACCGAAAACAAAAGGAATAACGAGTAATATCATTGCAACCAATGTGATTGGTTTCATTGTACGCTTGTAAAACTCTGCCTCATAATCTCCAGTAGATAGTTTATTTTCAGATAAAAAACCCATGTGCTTGAACAGTTTAACTGTGGACAGTTCTACTGGATCTTTTTTCAAAGATTCAATTAAATCTTGATCGAATGCAACTTCAGATTGATATTCCTTGCGATTTTCCTGCTTGATTTTGGTAAATTTTTCAGTATCGTCAATCTGATAATAGTTGGTTTTTTGTAAAGCAAGAATACCCTTATCAAAAATAGCCTTGTCACTAAAGGCAACTGAATCAAGTGAATTGTCTGACTTTTTGTTAATCAAGGTTACATTGTTAAAAACTCTGCCATCTAAATTTTTCTCTACATGAATGAAGTTACTTTTATCCCTTATCCAAAAACCTTGCTGGCTCGAAGTAACAATTGTTTCTCCTAGTGCTTTAGCGCGATATATTTGCGCCTGATTAGAAGAAAATGGCGCAATAAATTCACCTAAGATAATTGCTAAAATCACAAATGAAATACTCACGCGCAATGTAATCTTAGTGATTTTAACAATGGAAACGCCAGAGCCCCGCATCACAATCAGCTCGCTATTAGCGGCAAGATGCCCTAATCCCAAAACTGCACCCAATAAAATAATCACTGACGACACCTCGTAAGTAATCTTTGGGAGTAAAAATCCAATATAAATAATCGCATCAAGCAGTGTATAGCTCGCACGGCCAATATCATTTACCTCTTCTAAGAATTTAAAAAATGCAAAGACACTCACTAAAACCACCATTGCTGATAAAGAATACTTCAGTAGTGTTTTAGTAATGTAGCGGTCTAAAATTTTCATTAAAATACTAGGTTCAAAGGTTTAAATAATAACAGCACTATTATGACAAATATTCACAGCGATAAAATCCTAATTCTTGATTTTGGCTCGCAATATACGCAGCTCATTGCTCGTCGTGTACGCGAGATTGGCGTGTATTGTGAATTATTTCCTTATGATGTAGATGTAGACTTTATTAAAAATTTCAATCCTAAAGGCGTTATTCTTTCTGGTGGGCCTGACACGGTAACTACCGATGATTCAGCTAGAGCGCCACAAATCGTATTTGATTTAGGTGTGCCAGTACTTGGCATTTGCTACGGTATGCAAACCATGGCAATGCAACTCGGCGGTCAAGCCAGCTCTGCTGAAAAACACGAGTACGGCTTTGCACAAATAAAATGTGAAGATGATGTTTGTGAACTATTTACTGACTTACGTGATGATACGCACACTGCAGGCAATGCGCTTCTTGATGTGTGGATGAGCCATGGCATTGAAGTTAATGAATTACCAAAAGATTTTAAATTGATTGCTTCAACAGACAACTGCGCGATTGCAGGTATTGCAAATGTTAGTAAACATTATTATGGCTTACAATTCCACCCAGAAGTGACACACACCAAACAAGGCTCTCATATCTTAGATCGCTTTGTCAGTGGCATCTGTGGCTGTGAAAAGAACTGGACCACTGAAAATATTATTACCGACCTTATTCAAAGTCTTAAAAATCAGATTGGTGATGGTAATGTGCTTTTAGGCTTATCAGGCGGTGTAGATTCGTCTGTAGTTGCTGCCCTGCTTCACCAAGCCATTGGCGATCAGCTCACTTGCGTGTTTGTTGATAATGGCTTGCTCCGCCTCAACGAAGGTGACGAAGTCATGCAAACCTTCGCTGACAACATGGGCGTTAAAGTCATTCGTTCTAATGCACAAAAGAAATTCTACGACGCCCTAGCAGATGAAGCCGACCCCGAAAAGAAACGTAAAATTATTGGTGGTGCATTTATTGAAGTATTTGAAGAAGAAGCCAGAGATCTTGATGATATTAAATTCTTAGCCCAGGGCACCATTTATCCTGATGTGATTGAATCAGCTGGTGCAGCCTCTGGCAAGGCAAAAGTAATTAAATCACACCACAATGTTGGCGGTCTGCCAGATGACCTAAAATTTGAATTAGTCGAACCCCTTAGAGAATTATTTAAAGATGAGGTGCGCACTATTGGTGTGAAGCTCGGTATTCCTGCACATATGCTCTATCGCCACCCCTTCCCAGGGCCTGGCTTAGGTGTGCGGATTCTTGGTCAAGTTAAAGAAGAATATGCAGATATTTTGCGCGATGCAGATGCAATCTTTATGGAAGAACTTTACAACCACGATTTGTATGACAAAGTTAATCAAGCCTTTACTGTATTCTTGCCGGTTAAATCAGTTGGCGTTACCGGTGATGAGCGTCGTTATGATTACGTTGTGGCATTACGAGCTGTTGAAACCATTGACTTTATGACAGCACGCTGGGCGCGCCTGCCGTACGATTTCTTGGACTTTGTTTCTAATCGAATTATGAACGAAATCACGCGTGTATCGCGCGTGGTTTACGATATATCTGGAAAACCACCAGCGACCATTGAATGGGAATGATTATCATTAGTAACTAGTTGATTTATATAGAATTATAAAATTACAATTTAATAACAACTTTAATAAAAATCCTTTACCTAAAGCGTTTATAAATTGTAGTTGCCTACAATGTTACCTAATCAAACAATTATGATAAATAGTAACTAATCTAGCGAAAAAGATTGATATGGTTGGCGGCACATTGCGTGACGTACGGTCGTTAGCAAGTCATAGCAACCTACAAACCACTCAACGGTATATTGAAGTTGATACAGATTGTCAAAGGAAATTAGTTAATCTAATATAACTACCATTTAAATTTAACATCGAATTTTTCATCATCATATTCAATTGGAACAAGATATTCACCAATTGGATTAAATGATTTTTTTTGGTAAGCAAAATCATGTTTAAGTAAAAGTCTGCTATCTTCTGAATAAAGTTCGAAACCTATAATACGAAAATCCTCGTATCGAATAATTTCAAACAACGCGCCGTTTTCATAATAAGTTCTTCCTTCACCGGTTCCATCGTCTAATCCATCGAAAAATGATAGTAGATTACCGTCAATGGAGTAATCTTTATTGTAATTTAAAGTTAACTCATCTTTAGGTAAATAAATATGAGTGATAGACATACCAGAACAACCTGCGGAAATCGAATATATCAAATTACCATTTTCATCGTAATGGTCACCAGATCCACATCCATAGTCGCGGTTTTCTTCCTCTAATTTGACTTCCCTTGTAAAGTCGTGGTAATCGTAAATTAAGTCGCCATTCTTATTAAACCACTTAATTCTTTCTAATCTTCCATGATTGTAAGTTGATTCTATAAATTTGTTACCGTTTTCATAAAATGTTTCCGAAACTCCATTTGGCAACAACTCTTCTGAATCTTCTTGAAAAACAACTTGAATAGTCTTAGCAACCTGATTCTTGGAACCATAAAATTCAAGTAGTTTATCTGCCTTATCGTTTTCTTCAATCAGAGATGATTTTACAACTATATCGGAAATCGCAGAATATGTCACTGGTACACCAGTGCCTGGATGATCATGGGATGGAATGCCATTAATCATGATTTCTCGCGAGAAGTCACGCGTGAATTCTCCTGACACTCCTGGCACACA
>CAJVCK010000048.1 GCA_910595805.1 uncultured Candidatus Thioglobus sp.
CTTAGCAAGTAGTTCTAAATTTTCTTCAACAGAGGTGTCACGATACGGGCTAGCCTTGCCAGGCTCTTTTAACGTGCCACGGTATTCACGCGTCTGTTCAGCATTTAAGAAACACACATAGGCCAAACCTTTGTTAATCAGTTCACGTGCGTAGTCATAAAACTTAGGGAAATAATTAGAGCTATATTGAATTTCACCATCCCACTCAAAGCCTAGCCATTTAACATCAGCTTTAATAGAATCAACAAACTCTACATCTTCTTTGGCAGGATTGGTGTCATCAAAACGTAAATTACACTTGCCGTTGTAATCTTGCGCCAAACCAAAATTCAAGCAAATTGATTTTGCATGGCCAATATGCAAATAGCCATTTGGCTCCGGTGGAAAGCGCGTTTGAATAGATGAATGCAATCCAGAATCTAAATCATCATTAATTTGATGACGAATAAAATTAATCGGCTTGTCAGTTGGTATGTTGTTGCTCATAAGAGTTAACAGTAAAAAAGTTGGGTGAATTATATCATCAAACACTCATACTGATATATTGTGCTTGGGTCGTAGTAAAATCCATTGCATGAGAATTGCTATTGTCAAACTTTCCGCACTAGGAGATATTATTCACGCTATGGTTGCGTTGCAATTTATTAAGCAGCATTTACCCAATTCAACGGTTGATTGGGTGGTTGAGCAGGGCTTTAAAGACATATTGACCAACAATCCTGATATTAACGAAATACACACGGTTAACATTAAGCAAGCCAAGCAACAAAAATCTTTCAAACTATTATTTAATGAGATAAAAAAACTCAGAAAATTACCACGATACGACATTGTGATAGATGCTCAAGGCTTAATTAAATCCGCTATTGTATCTCGCGCTATTCCGTCTGACAAAACTTTTGGGTTTGATAAAAACTCCTTGCGTGAGTCATTTGCCGCTAAGTTTTATACTGATACTTGCAATATTAATTATGATGAAAACATTATTAAACGCAATGCCACAGTAGTCTCTAATGCATTAAATATAAAAATCTCGCATGATGACATTTTGTCCAAGCAATCTTTTTTGTTTTCTAATGGTCAGATATTATCTGACTTATTTTCTGATAGTAAGGTCAATATCGCACTAATTCCAGGCGCATCATTTGACTCTAAAATTTATCCAGTCGATCAATATGCACAAATTGCTAACGAACTAAAGTCTCAGGCAAATTTTATTATATTGTGGGGTAATGAAGCGGAAAGGGTTATGGCCAGCCAAATTCAAGAAAATGCACCAGAAGTGCATATTGCAAATAAACTTACACTTGACGAATTAAAAAGTTTTATCGTACAATCAAATCTCGTTGTTGGTGGGGATACAGGTCCAACCCATATGGCTTGGGCGCTTAACATTCCATCGATTACGCTATTTGGCTCAACACCAGGTTATCGCAACACTTATGCAACCGATATCAATCAAATCCTTGAATCTAAGTCTAAGGTTGATCCTTTTAAGATTGACAAGAGTGATCGTTCAATTAAAACAATCAAAGTGAGTAGTATTGTTAAAAAGATTAAAGAATTGTTGACGCTTGTTTAATTGAGGTAAGAATAAACTTTGCCTTTGAGTCCTCTTCATTAATCTCATGGCCACTCTTAACTAATATTGTGTTAGAAATGCCCGCACTATTAGCAGCTTGAATGTCAGCTTCTTTATCTCCAATCATCCAAGAGTTTGGCATATCGATATGATGTTTATCATCGGCCTGCATAAACATCCCTGGCTTTGGCTTTCTACAGCTGCAGTCTGATTCCGGACCATGGGGGCAATAGAAAACATCCAGTACTCCTATTCCATTATGTTTAAATTGCTTTAACATCCAATCAGTCACGATATGAAAATCTTCTTCAGTGTAATAGCCTCGTTCGATACCAGACTGATTGGTAACAATGATAATTTGATAGCCAAGCGACTGAAAATATTGGCAAGCGTCAAAGACACCCTCGATAAACTCAAAGTCCGCTACTTTGTGTAGGTAGCCAACCTCTTTGTTAATAACGCCATCCCTATCAAGAAAAACTATTTTCATTTATATTTTGGGCTTTAGAATATCTTCTGGTTTTTTATGAGTCCATTTCCCTCTAGGCTTATCTATGTATTGAAAATGCTCATTAGTAAAACTTCCTTGAACACAAACATGTCGATAGGACTGGTCGTTGACTGGGTGATTGTGTAGTGCAATTGCATCACTAAAAGGTACAGGCCCAGTCAATGAAAACACACCAATAACTTTATCACTATTAATATTATCTAAAATGATTTCAATGGCTTGCGACAAAATAGGATGATTTTTTTCTGTTGCAATAAAATAGTTGGTATGGTCATTATCGGTGCCTTTTAAGATGAAAAGCTCCTTGTCTTGACTTTTAATAACACCCGATAATGGAAAAATTAGATGCGCATCTATATCCATATAAATGCCACCATAATGCTTTAGTGTTAGTAGGCGCCATAGATCTGCCTGTGCAGCACCATCATTTAAACGCTCGTAAGCTTGAATTGTGTTGGTATCAGTAGTTTCTTTAATAAAAGTAAGTCGATCTTCAGTGCTAACATAGTGATAATCATAGCTAAGGCTCATCAATCGGTTGAATAGGTAATTTAAATAAATAGGAAGGCTAACTTTATTTGAATAGTTAGTTTGCCAAATATTTTTCTGAATTTTTTGACCCTTTCCTTTAAAAAGTGCTTTACTATATACAGGAATCGTAAAGCGTTTTTTAGGTAGAAAAAAATGAAACGGATAGCTAATCAATATTTTAGTAATATTGCCAATTAATTTTGACAGTCTATTGCACAAAAGAAGTAAGAATGACATTGGTTTTTTTATAATTGAATTACAATAAGTTTACATTAAAATATAAATTTTATAATTATTAATAAGCGTGATTAAACAGCAACTAATAAGTACAGACTACAAGCCTTTTGCTGAAGAAATTGAAAAGTATTTCTCTCAAAGTAGTACTGTTTTGCAGGATGATCGAAACACCATTAAAGAAGTTGAGTTTAACAATATAGTTTTTGTGGTTAAGTCTTACAAGGTACCTAGCGCTATAAATAGTTTTATCTATACTTATTTAAAAAAATCCAAGGCATGGCGAGCCTATGAATATGGATTGAAGATTGCAAAATTTACCCCTAAAGTTATTGCTCGAATTGAGTATTTTCAACCGCTACTTGGAAAAAGTTATTTAATCTGTGAAAAATTTGATGCAGATTTTAATATGCAAGCGCCACTCTTTAAACAGCATCCAGATAAAGACAACATTCTTAAGCAATTTGCAGAATTCGTATTTAATTTGCATAAAGATAATATCATTCACCATGATCTTTCTCCGGGTAATGTACTCATTAAGAGCTCTAAACAGGGTTACCAATTTCAAATTATCGACATCAATCGAATGGTTTTTAAAGTGCTGAATCGCAAAGATCGTGCAAAGAATTTTAGTAAGCTCTGGGCGGACAACGAAGATTTATTGACGATACTTACCGCTTATGCCAGAGTTGCTAATTTAGACAAAAATTTTATCAATCTTGGCTTGTTTTACAACCAAAGAAATAAAGATAGAAAAAATCGAAAACTTAAAATTAAAAAG
>CAJVCK010000049.1 GCA_910595805.1 uncultured Candidatus Thioglobus sp.
ACAATACTACCGTCTAATTTGTATTGTTTGGCCACATGTTTAAAACGAGGGAGGAGCTCCTCTTTAGCTGTTTTTTTAACGATTGATATTAGGTGTTGAATATCTATTGTCATCTTGAAATATTAATTAGCATTTAGCCAGTATTGCTTGTTTTATTTGCTGATACTTTGCTTTTCCTTGTAAAGTTTTAATAATTTCAAGTGCGAAACAGATTGCCGTGCCAACCCCTTTTGAAGTAATAATTTTACTATCTATAACTGTGTCTGCCTCTTTATTGTAACCTTGTTTTTGAATTTTATCTTCAATGGAAGGATAACAGGTATAGTTGTTGCCAAGTACGTCTGCAGCATTAAGTGCAAATGGCGCTGCACAGATTGCACCAATATATTTATCCTTATGCTTCATTTGTTTTAAGATAGCCTGTACAGTAGCATGATTGGCAAGTACTTCAGTACCAGCCCAGCCACCGGGCAAAACAATCATATCTAATGAGTCAATCGTAACTTCATCTATCATACAGTCCGTAACAACAGAAATATTATGAGTACCTAGAATAATTTTAGTGTCAACGCCAGCAACAATAACGTCTATCTCTCCACGCCGACAAACATCAATAATGCTAATAGCTTCAATTTCCTCAAATCCATTGGCTAGAGGGACTAATATTTGGGACATAATTATTCTGTGTATTGGCAAATTAAGATAAAATTAATTCTAATTTATTTATAGAAAATTTACAAGGAGAATCATGTTTGAAAGATCTAACACACTAAGTATAGTAGACGCAGATATTGCTAATGCAATTGATGCGGAAATGGCTCGCCAAGAAGCACACATTGAGCTAATTGCTAGTGAAAATTACACTTCTCCTGCGGTCATGGAAGCTCAAGGTTCGCAATTAACAAATAAATATGCTGAAGGTTATCCGAAGAAACGTTACTATGGTGGTTGTGAGCATGTGGATGTTGTTGAACAATTAGCAATTGATCGTGCTAAAGAGTTGTTCGGAGCGGATTATGCAAATGTTCAACCTCATTCTGGATCGCAAGCAAATGCAGCAGTATTTCAAGCTTTGTTGACTCCGGGCGATACTATTTTAGGTATGAGTCTTGCTCATGGCGGCCACTTAACTCACGGCGCGGCTCCTTCGTTTTCAGGTAAAAACTTTAATTCTATCCAGTATGGTTTAGATGAAGCCACAGGTGAAATTGATTATGCTCAAGTTGAGGCACTAGCAAAAGAACACAATCCTAAAATGATTATCGCTGGTTTTTCAGCCTATTCACGTGTGGTTGATTGGCAACGTTTTCGAGATATTGCCGATTCAATTGGCGCTTATTTATTGGTTGATATGGCTCACGTTGCTGGATTGATTGCAACAGGTCAGTATCCATCTCCAGTTGGCATTGCTGATGTTACAACTACTACTACACACAAGACATTGCGTGGCCCTCGTGGTGGTTTGATTCTAGCTAAGGCTAATGAGGAAATTGAAAAGAAATTAAATTCTGCAATCTTTCCAGGTATTCAGGGTGGCCCATTAATGCATATTATTGCTGCTAAAGCAGTGTGTTTTAAAGAGGCAATGAGTGACGAATACACAACTTATCAAAAACAAGTAAAAGTTAATGCACAAGCAATGGCCAAAACCTTTATTGAACGTGGTTTTGATGTAGTATCGGGTGGTACTGACGATCATTTATTCCTAGTAAGTTTTATTGACCAAGAACTTACTGGTAAAGCAGTTGATGCAGCATTAGGTGCTGCGCATATTACAGTTAATATGAATGCCGTTCCGAACGATCCACAGTCACCATTTGTAACAAGTGGTATTCGTGTTGGTACGCCAGCAGTTACTACACGTGGTTTTGACGAGACTGATTGTGCAAACTTAGCTTCATGGATGTGTGACATTTGTGATGATCTTGAAAACCAATCGATCATCGAGCAAGTGCAAGCAAAAGTTTCCGAACTTTGTGCAGCACACCCAGTTTACAAATAGCATTTATCAAGGGGGAGAATGCGCTGTCCGTTTTGCCAGTCTGACGATACCAAGGTTTTAGACACTCGTTTAATTGATGACGGCTCTCAAGTGCGTCGCCGTCGTGAGTGTACTTCTTGCTCTGAGCGTTATTCAACTCGAGAAACAGTTGATTTAAATCTGCCTCGTTTGGTTAAGAGCGATGAATCTCGTGAATCTTTTAGCGAGGATAAGCTTCGTTCGGGTTTGCTTAAAGCGTTAGAAAAACGTCCAGTTAAAACTTCACAAATTGAAACGGCTATTCAGCGCATTGAGCGTAAGCTTATGACGCAAGCAGAGCGCGAAGTTCCTTCTACCAAAATTGGTGAGTGGGTGATGGAGGAGTTAAAGGCGCTTGATGAGGTAGCCTATATCCGTTTCGCCTCAGTTTATCGACAGTTTCAAGATATTGAGGCATTCAAGAATGAGATTGAAAAACTCATGAACAAATAGCAATATGGCAAAAACAAAAAGTGAATTTGTCTGTCGAGATTGTGGCGCTTCACAGCCTCAGTGGGCTGGACAATGTCTTACTTGTAAAGAGTGGAATACATTAGAAGAAGTTGTTCTATCTACCAGCACTGCCTCTAAGCCAGAAAGCCTTCAAGATCTTCCTGCCTCTGTAGTGCAAAATTTGTCTAATGTTAAATCTGAACATCGCGAGCGTCTTAGTACTGGCTTAAGTGAACTTGATAGAACCTTAGGTGGAGGCTTAGTTGATGGGTCGGTAGTGTTAATAGGCGGTGATCCAGGTATTGGTAAATCCACACTTATTTTGCAAGCCATGGCTGCAATTAATAAAAACGATACTACGCTATATGTGAGTGGTGAAGAGTCCGCAGAACAAGTGAGTGATCGAGCAATTCGATTAGGTATCGATGAAGATATCTTGTTACTAAGCGAAACCCATCTTGAAAAAATCGTAAAACTTGCCAAAGAAGTGCAGCCCAAAGTTATTGTGATTGACTCCATTCAAACCATGGTAACTGATGGCTCAAGCTCTGCACCAGGCTCTGTTACTCAAGTGCGTGATTGTGCAGCGCAACTGACGCAGTTTGCTAAACAAACCAACACTATCTTGCTGATGATTGGCCATGTCACTAAGGGTGGCGCTTTGGCAGGTCCAAGAATTCTTGAGCATATGGTGGATGCAGTATTGTATTTTGAAGGTGATGCGGGTGGGCGTTACCGAATTATCCGTGCAGTGAAAAACCGCTTTGGCGCCGTTAATGAAATCAGTGTGTATGCAATGGGTGAAACTGGCTTGCAACAAGTTGACAACCCTTCTGCAATCTTTTTATCTAATCAGGCTAAACCATCACCAGGTTCTATGGTGATGGTAACGCGCGAGGCGACAAGACCGCTGATGATTGAAGTGCAAGCCTTGGTTGATCAGGCAGGTGGAAATC
>CAJVCK010000050.1 GCA_910595805.1 uncultured Candidatus Thioglobus sp.
ATCTAGTGATATAACCATTAACATCTGATAATCAAATAATGGAAAATATTCAAATTGCTTATCCTCAAGTGGATCAGACGTGACCACCATATCCACATCATAATTTTTTAACGCCTCCATTGGTTCAAAACTAAAAGCCAAAGATAAGTCAAAATCCACCTTGGGCTGTTTTTCTCTAAATACATCTAAAGTAGGAATTAACCAATCAAAGCAACTGTGGCACTCAATAGCAATATTAAGTCGCCCACCCTCAGAATGAATCAGCTGCTTTTCATCCATCTCAATACGAGGTAAAACATCATTTGCAAGCGCCAATAATTTCTTGCCTTGTAGTGTTAATTTAAAAGGGTCTGAATGGCGAACAAAAATCGAGCCATCTAATAAATCTTCTAATTTTTTAATCTGATGCGATAGTGCAGACTGAGTAATAAACAAACTATCAGCCGCCCCAGATACATTACCTTGTTTATTTAAGGCTTGTATTAATTTTAAGTGTGAAATTTCAATCATGAGTAAAATTCATAACAAGTATTAATATTATTATAGTGACTAATAATTTAAAAACCCTATAATAGGCACAAAGTTTGAATCACTGGAAGTTAGTTAAATTCTAACACTGCCCTCGCAACGGTAAAGTCCGATACATATTTAAACAACGAATTAACAACTACGATGGGTGGTGAGTTAGATTAATGCATACAGTGTAATATCTACTCTCGCTCGTTAATAATTTAACGGAGAAATCATGAATATTAAAAAACTTTCTTTAGCCGCTGCAGTTTCAGCGCTAACTTTCACCACAGCATCTAATGCGGTCTTAGGCCCTATTCCTATTTATTTAAATACTGAGTATAGAACTAGCAATCCTGTTGTTGGGTCAATCGCATCGAGCCTGACTTTTAATAAAGGAGATATTATCTCAAGTGGTGCAAATACATTTGGGGAGTTTTTAGCTGGGATACCAGGGGTTGAATATGAAGGCGGTCAAGGTAATTTAACTGCGCTTAGAATTCGTGGCAATGAAGCATCACACACATTGTTGCTTGTTGATGGTGCAAAAGTTTCGATTACAGCAAGTCAAGCAAACCTAGATGTGGTTCCACTAGATGCAATTGAAAATATTGAAATTACAAAAGGCCCTTTTTCATCATTGTATGGTCCAGGTGCAATAGGTGGTGTTATTCATGTTACAACTAACAAAAAAAATATTATTAATAGGGATAATCTAAAAATTAGTTTCGGGACTCATAACACAAAGAAAATTGTATTTAATTCAAACAATATTACAGATAACGGCTATTTTAATATTAGTCTAAGCGATTATCACACAGATGGAATTAATGCAACAGAACAAGATAACACTCAAGAAAAAGATAGTATTGATAGGCGATCTTTGTCTGTTAATACAGGAATTAAGATTAATAACAATACCAATATAGAATTTAATCTTTTAAATACTAATGCAGATATTGAATATGATGATCTTTACGGTGGTGCAGTTAAGGCAGACAATAATTTAACCCAATACAATATTAAAACTACTAATCAAATAAATGATAATTTAAGCTCTAGTCTTGATGTAAGGAAACAAAAAACCCAAAGGCGAGGAGATAAATATGAATTAACTGGGTTAACTTTACTTAATGAATACAACTTAGATAAATCAGTTGTATCATTCGGGTTAGAATTAGAGTCTGACAAAAATATTGGCAATTCTAAATACATAAAACATAATGACATTTTTGCTCAATACCAAACAAATGTTGCCAATAATGATTTTGTGGTTGGATATAGAAATGTTAATCATGATAAATTTAGTAAGCACCATACCTATAACCTTGGATGGGGTAAAGATATAAACAATAGTTTACGAATTAATGCCGCTTTTGGTAAAGCAACTAACTTGCCAAACCATTATCAGAACAATTTAAACATTACTGCAAATAAAACAGAACTTAAACCGGAGTTTAGTAAAAATCTTGAAATAGGCTTAGATTATAAAAATATCAGTGCGAAAATATTTAAAAGTAAAACAGAAAACGCTTTCTCTTATAGTTATGGAGATGACGGCGTTTGGAGTAATGACGATCATTATATAAATAAAGATGGAATTGAAAATAAAGGCGTAGAGTTAAATCTAAAAAACAGATTATCTAATTGGGACATTAATAGTAGTTTTACATATCTAGACTCTATTGATAGCACAACAAAATTAGATCAAGGAAGAAGGCCTAATAAATCTTTAAATATTACCGCGAAAAACTCATTTGGTAAATTTGATAATAAAGTCCAACTTATTGCAAAATCAAGCACTTTTGATCATGACAACAACACTACAAGAGGTAAAAACGCTGGTTATGGCCTTATCAATCTAGGAACAGTTTACGATTACGACAAGAAAACAAATGTTTATTTAAATATAAATAACGCCTTTGATAAAGATTACACTGTGGCGAAAACAAGCGCTACTCAAAGTTATAACCAACTTGGTAGAACGATTAACTTAGGGGTGAACTATACCTTCTAAAAAAACCTTATTGTCATGGAGTAGTGGCAAGGACAGTGCTTTTGCCTTGCATCTACTTCTGAAAGACTCAAGTGTTAAGCTTTTGGGTCTTTTTACGACGGTGAACCAAAAATTTGAACGGGTTGCTATGCATGCGGTACGACTGCGCTTGTTAAAAGAACAAGCTAGGAAAATTGGACTACCGATACATATTATCGAAATACCGTATCCTTGCTCAAATGCTGACTATGAAAGAATTATGTCTGAGTTTATCGCAAAGATTCAGGCAGATGATATTCAAAGTGTGGCTTTTGGGGATTTGTATTTAGAAGATATTCGTGATTATCGGATTGCGCAAATGGACGGTACCGGTATTAAGCCAATATTTCCCTGCTGGGGAATTAACACTACCGAGCTATCTAAGATGATTATTGATATTGGTATAAGGGCTAAGATAGCTTGTATCGATCCTAAACAATTAGATAATAAGTTTGCTGGACATGATTACAATCAAACACTGCTTGACACATTGCCAAGCCAAATAGATGCTTGCGGAGAAAATGGAGAGTTCCATACCTTTGTGTACGATTCACCAGACTTTAGCAGCCCTATTGATATCACCCAAGGTGAAACTGTTGAACGTGACGGCTTTGTCTTTACCGATTGGCAATAACATTGACTATAATAAAACCATTAACTTTGAATTAACAGGATTTCAAATGACAGATCAAATCAACAAGACTAAAACCATATTCGCTGTATTTATTATGGTGCTTTTAATGATTGCGACGCGTGGACACGCTAATTGGCTTTCAGCTT
>CAJVCK010000051.1 GCA_910595805.1 uncultured Candidatus Thioglobus sp.
GGGCACGATTTCGTACACAGTTAGTCCAGTGCACACAACAGAACTGTGGATTGATCTGGCTAAACAAATTGAAGATATGGGTGCTCACTCACTCTGTATTAAGGATATGGCTGGCTTATTACAGCCGTATGTTGCATACGATCTTGTTACTAAATTGAAAGCTGCAATTGACATTCCAATTCAGTTGCATGCACATGCAACAACAGGCCTTTCAACAGCAACGATACTTAAATCAATCGAGGCAGGCATTGATCGTGTGGACACATCAATTGCTTCAATGAGTATGACATACGGCCATTCTGCCACCAACGCAGTGGTTTCGATTTTGGATCACGGTCCTCGCAAAACGGGCCTTGATATGGAACAACTAGAAGAGATTGATGCTTACTTCAGACCGTTGCGTGCCAAGTACGCTAAATTTGAGGGCTCATTGAAAGGCATTGATCCTCGTATTTTGTTGGCTCAAGTGCCTGGTGGCATGTTGACCAACATGGAAAGTCAACTTAGGGAGAATAATGCTTTGGATAGACTTGATGAAGTGTTGCAAGAAATCCCACGCGTACGAGAAGACCTTGGCTTTATCCCCCTAGTGACACCAACCTCGCAAATTGTGGGTACACAAGCGGTGATGAATGTTTTGCTCGGTGAGCGCTATAAATCAATTGCAAAAGAGTCTGCAGGTGTACTAAAGGGCGAATACGGTGCGTCACCAGCCCCTGTGAATGCCGAACTTCAGGCACGTGTTCTTGACGGTGGTGAGGCAATTACCTGTCGACCAGCGGACAATATCGATTTAGAAATGGATACCTTGGAAGCGGAATTCGATGCCATTGTTGCAGAAAAAGGCATCAAATTAGAAAATGAAAAAATTGACGATTTGTTAACTTACATACTGTTCCCACAAGTGGGTATTCAGTTTTTAGAAAATCGCAACAATCCTGATTTCTTTGAGCCAGTGCCACAGGCGCCAAGCGAAGGTCCAAAAGAAGATGGTGTTTATACAGTGACACACAACGGTCAAGATTACGTCGTTGAAGTGAAAGCTGGTGGTGATATTTCATCAATCCAAGTTGCTGGACAGGCAGTTGCCGCACCTCAAGAGCAGCGCCTCAAGCAGCACCTGTTGGTAATGCTGAAGATGTCCCAGCGCCACTTGCTGGCAATATCTGGAAAGTTTTGGTTTCGCCAAATCAGCAAGTTAACGAAGGCGACACACTTGTTATTCTTGAGGCAATGAAAATGGAAACTGAAATTAAAGCAGGTCATTCTGGGGTTGTGGCTAATATCAATGTCAAAGAAGGGGATTCGGTAACTGTTGGTCAAGTATTGCTGTCGCTGGCATAGCTATGGAACAATTTAACATACTTTGGAATAATACTGGCCTATATCAAATGGTATGGGGTCAGGGGCTGATGTTATTAGTCGGTATTCTGTTGATTTATCTAGCTATTGTAAAGAAATTTGAACCACTTTTACTTTTACCTATTGGTTTTGGCGCAATTCTAAGTAACATCCCAGGAGCCAATTTAGCTGTAGATGGCGGTATTCTCCATCTCTTTTATATGGTAGGTATTGAGTCTGGCGCATTCCCACTTATTATTTTTATGGGTGTTGGTGCTTTAACTGATTTTGGTCCACTTCTTGCTAATCCAAAAACCTTAATACTGGGTGCTGCAGCTCAGTTTGGCATTTTTGCAACCTTACTTGGTGCGGTTGGCTTATCAGCACTTGGGGTATTTGACTTTACTTTAAAACAAGCTGCTGCTATTGGCATTATTGGTGGCGCTGACGGTCCAACTTCGATTTATGTTGCATCAATACTAGCGCCAGAGCTTCTAGGTGCTATAGCTGTAGCGTCATACTCATATATGGCACTCGTTCCGCTCATTCAGCCGCCTATTATGAGGGCAATGACGACTGAAAAAGAACGACAAATTAAGATGGTACAACTACGAGAGGTTTCCAAAACTGAAAAAATTATTTTTCCAATTATCTTGTTACTGCTTGTTGCGTTGCTACTTCCAGCAGCAGCACCATTGTTAGGTATGTTTGCGTTTGGTAATTTAATGAAAGAGTCTGGTGTAGTGAATCGTTTAAGTGATACAACTCAAAATGCTTTGATTAATATTGTAACTATTTTTCTTGGATTGGCTGTGGGATCGAAGTTAATGGCTGAAAAATTCTTACAACTCGACACATTAGGAATATTAGTATTGGGTTTGGTTGCTTTTGCAATTGGCACAACGAGTGGCTTGTTGATGGCTAAATTGATGAACATATTCAGTAAAAATAAAGTTAATCCTCTGATTGGCTCAGCAGGTGTTTCAGCGGTTCCAATGGCAGCGCGCGTTTCAAACAAAGTTGGCCTCGAATCTGATCCACATAACTTCTTATTGATGCACGCAATGGGACCTAATGTAGCGGGTGTAATCGGCTCAGCAATTGCAGCTGGTATTATGATTCAGTTTTTAGCCTAATTATATTCTTCTTAAAGTCTAAAAAACCATTCACTCTAATGAGTGAAAATTAATTCTGGTTGATTCAGTTTCGTCTTTCAATTAGTTGCTGATTACTCAGGGTGAGCGTTCTATTCATTTTTTTAGCAATATCTTGATCATGAGTTACAATCACAAGGGATGAAGTGTCATTTTCATTGAGCTCCAAGATTAACTCTAGTACATCTTTAGCATTCTTGGAATCAAGATTACCTGTAGGTTCATCGGCTAAGAGACAGTCGGGCTCAACAACCATAGCTCTTGCTATCGCAACCCTTTGACGCTCTCCACCAGAGAGTTCTGATGGCTTGTGGCTTAATCGATTTTCCAAACCGACCTTTGTTAATAGTTTCTCAGACTGAGCAATTGCTCCTTCCTTGTCAACTCCTTTAATGAGGAGTGGCATAGCAACATTGTAAACGGAAGAAAAATCATTTAATAAGTGATGAAATTGATAAACAAAACCAAAAGTGTTGGCACGCAACTCTGTACGGTCTTGTTCATTGAGTTTTGTAATATCACTGTTATTAATTAGAACATCCCCTGAAGAGGGCGTGTCGAGACCTGCAATCAAATTCAGTAGTGTCGATTTTCCACAACCCGATGGACCTAAAATAGCAATAGATTCTCCTGACTTGACGTCAAGCATTAAATTACTCAATATGGAAGTTTGATTATCTCCTTCAATATATGAAAAACAAAGAGAACGACACTCGATGATATTATTCATGTCTTAGCACCTCAGAAATATTTACTTTTCCAGCACGTCTGGCTGGATAAATTGCGGCAATAACCGCTAAT
>CAJVCK010000052.1 GCA_910595805.1 uncultured Candidatus Thioglobus sp.
TGGAAAGGGCAGTATGAATTACGCTAGTGGTTCTGATTATAAGGGTCAGTACCAGCATGGAAGGCACCATGGAAAAGGGGTGATGAATTATAGTAATGGCACCCTCTATCGAGGTTATTATCAAAATGGCAAAGCACATGGAAAGGGTATGGCAACTTTTATCAATGGCGATCGTTATGAAGGCGAATATGAGTATGGCAAATTTCATGGTAAAGGTATTATGAATTACGCAAATGGTACGCGCTATGTTGGTGAATATCAAAACGGCAAGCCTCACGGCAAAGGAATGGCAACTTTTATAGATGGCTCTCGTTACGAAGGGGAGTATAAAAATGGGCAGTTTCATGGCAAGGGTGTTAAGAACTTTGCAGATGGCTCTCGTTATGAGGGTGAACACAGGGCAGGCAAGTTCGATGGCCAAGGATTTTATATTTGGCCAGGAGGCACTCGATTTTATAAAGGCGAATATCAACAAGGCGTTGAAAATGGCAAGGGTGTAAAAACTTTGTCAGATGGCTCTCAGTATGAAGGGGTTTGGGTAAATGGCAAACCATTAAAGCCATTCAAATAAGCAATGTGTTATACGGTAAAATAAGTCACAGCCTTTTTAGGTAGATTATTAATATAAGTACAAAGGAGTATAACAATGACAATAAAAAAAGACGCAGTAGTAGAGATGCATTACACTTTAAAGAATGACGCAGGAGATGTGATTGATTCATCAAAAGGTCAAGACCCTATGCCATTTATTCAAGGCCACGGAAATATTATTCCTGGCTTAGAAAGTGCTTTGGAAGGTATGAAAGTTGGTGAGACTTGTGACGTATCTGTTAATCCAGAAGAAGGTTACGGTGTTCATCATCCTGAAGCGATTCAAGAAATTCCTATGGAAGCATTGCAGGGTATTGACAATTTAGAAATTGGCATGCAGCTACAATCTCAAGATGAACAGGGTAATCCATTTGTTGTTCATGTTAAAGAAATCAACGAAAAGACAGTTACGATTGATGCTAACCATCCTTTAGCTGGTGAAACATTGCATTTTAATGTAAGTATTGAAAACGTTAGAGAAGCAACAGCTGACGAGCTAGAGCACGGTCATGTGCATTCTGGTTCTTGTTCGCACTAACATCATTGCTTAAAGCAACATAATGGCTACTTTCTGTCCATTATGTTGTGCTGATCAAATATCGCCTTATTTCAATAATAAGGACGCTAGTTATTTTTCATGCCTATCTTGTGGGTTGATTTTTACACCTAAAGAATTCCATCTTAGTGAAGTAGCAGAAAAAATACGATACGATTCTCATCAAAATAATCCCAAAGATCAGCACTATCGTGCTTTTTTATCTCAAGTGTTTAATCCAGTTTTAGATAATATCCAGCCAGGCGCAAAAGGGTTAGATTTTGGCTGTGGTCCAGGGCCAACACTCTCAGTAATGTTTGAAGAGCAAGGTTATGAGGTGGATTTATTTGATAAGTTTTATGCCGACAATCGCTCTATTTTTAATAAAAAATATGATTTTATTACTGCCACTGAAGTGGCTGAGCATTTAGATAATCCTGGTGATGAATTAGCAAGGCTTTACAATATGCTAAATGAAGGTGGTGTATTGGCAATTATGACTAAAATGCTAGGTGATAAGATTAATTTTAAATCATGGTATTACAAAGACGACCCGACTCATATTTGTTTTTTTGGAAAAAATACAATGCATCATCTTGCTAAAGCGTGGGGTGCAAGCATCAAATTTTATGGCGATGATGTTGTCTTGTTCTACAAATGAAAAACAAGACAATCGATCACTTAAGCGGCGCTATCCAAGTTCTCAACATGGAAGCGACCATAAAAACGTATCTCTTCAGCATGGTGTGATCTAAGGATTTCTGCTACTTTGCCACGCGCAGACTCTGTTAAAGCTGAAATACTAACAATCGTATGACCTTCTTTTAAACCCTTTTTGATACGATTTAAGTATTTAAACTCCTCACCTTGTGCGGCAAATTGCCATTTTCGAATCAATTTAGTCATGAAACCATGGTTGAGGCCGTCAGGATCAAGGAAATGCAACCCCTCCTTGCCAACTGATTCATCAATATCTGCACCATCAAACCCAGCATCCATTAATTCACAGCATACTTGATCAGCTTCCATTTTGCTATCTACAATCGCAACAATGCGATTGGTTGGGTAGGTCTCAAAGTTTTGTTTTGTGTGAGCTAACATCTTATACCTCCTATAGTGTTCAACATATTTCAATGTACTTTTATCATTGAGTTGTCTTTAATATACACCTTATTGGGTAGTCTAAAAAACACACTAAACGTTACTACTATTTATAGATCAGGCGTATAGTTATAAAAGTTAATATTTTTATTATTAGGTATTCAATGAAAAAAATCTGGATTTTTATTGCCTTGAGTGGCGCATTGGCAGTTATCATGGGTGCGATGTCTGCGCATATGCTAAAAGATATGCTAGAGGCAAAAGACATCGCTAGAATACAGACGGCAGCAACATACCAAATGTATCACACATTACTCTTAGCTGCGCTTGCCATGTTTTATTATTACAAACCCTATAAGGCCATTCAGCAAAGTGCATGGGTTTTTGTGTCAGGAATTGTTTTATTTTCAGGTAGTTTGTATCTATATACCTTTACTAAGATTCACACACTTGTATTTATAACCCCTATTGGTGGCATGCTTTTGATTTTAGGATGGTTGAGCCTTGCAAGACTTAGCAAGAGATAAAGCATGATTTAACGGACGAAAAAAAAGCCTGCAATGCAGGCTTTTTTTGATTCTAAGTTTGGATCTAGAAAGAACCTTCTTTAGCGCCAGCAATAATTGCATCCATTTTTGCAGCAACTTCTTCAGCCATCTCTTTAGGGCCTGTTGGTAGGTTCAATACACTCATTACTTCAGGGTTCATGCTAAACATTCTAATTTTACCGTCTTTACCCTCAACTACAGCAATTTTACAAGGTAGGATTACTGTAAAGCGATCGTCAACATCAGCAATCTGGCCTGCTGTTTTTGCATCACAAATATTATGAATACTTAAGTGCCTGTATGGCTTGCCTGTTACATTTGCAATTTGCTCACTAAGTGGGAACATCGCAACATGAAGAATAGATTCGTTAGTTGCCATAG
>CAJVCK010000053.1 GCA_910595805.1 uncultured Candidatus Thioglobus sp.
TTATTGCCGCTTAGGGATGTGGTGGTATTTCCACATACAGTTATGCCTTTATTTGTTGGTAGAAAGACATCTGTAATGCGATTACTCAGGCTATGGCTAGCAACAAGTACATATTTTTAGTAACTCAGAAAGATGATAAGGTGGAAAATCCTGAATATGATGATTTGCATGAAGTTGGCACTTTAGCCACTATCTTGCAAATGCTTAAATTGCCTGATGGCACTATAAAAGTGTTGGTTGAGGGTGTTAAGCGTGCCAAAGTTGAGGCTATCATTGATTTGGAAGAGTATAGTGAAGTGCAATTAAGCGATTTAAACTTAACTGCCAATGATGAAACTGAAGTTAAAGCCATGATGAGATTGGCACTTGAGAGTTTTGAAAAGTACATTAAGCTGAATAAGAAAATCCCTGAAGAGGTGCTAAAGATGCTCAAAGACGTCGCCGACGTTGAGCGCTTTAGTGATGTGATTATTGCTAACTTATCATTGAAAGTCTCAGAAAAGCAGGAGTTATTGGGCGGAGATAGTGCCCAAGAAAGATTGGATAAAATCTTAACTGTTATTCAAAATGAGATCCAAGTATTGGACACTGAGCATAAGATTCAATCTCGTGTACGCAAACAGATGGAATCCAATCAGCGTGATTATTATCTGAATGAGCAGATGAAGTCTATTCAGAAAGAGTTGGGCCATGCAGAAGATGAAAATGAAATTGAAGAGTTACAATTAAGTATTAATAAGGCTAAGATGCCTAAGGCTGCGAAGGAGAAAGCGCAAAGTGAACTTAAGAAGCTTTCACGCATGTCTTCCCAATCATCTGATGCTTCAATCATTCGCACTTATATTGAAAATTTGTGCGATGTGCCTTGGAAGAAAAAAACAATTATTAATAAAGATCTTAAAAAAGCACAAAAGATTCTTGATGATGATCATTATGGCTTGGATAAGGTTAAAGAGCGAATTTTAGAGCACTTAGCAGTGCAGACACGAGTCAGTCATAATAAAGCTAACATTCTATGTTTAGTGGGTCCTCCAGGTGTGGGTAAAACCTCTTTAGGTGAATCCATTGCAAAAGCCGTGAATCGCAAATATGTGAGAATGGCGCTAGGCGGCGTTCGTGATGAAGCTGAAATTCGTGGCCATAGACGTACTTATATTGGCGCTATGCCAGGCTCAATCGTGCAGAAAATGCAAAAAGTGAAGGTAAAAAATCCTTTATTTTTGCTAGATGAAATTGAAAAAATGGCCAGCGACTATCGTGGCGACCCCTCAAGCGCAATGCTTGAAGTGTTAGATCCAGAGCAAAATCATACATTTAATGATCATTATCTAGAAGTAGATTATGATTTATCTCAGGTCATGTTTGTAGCTACAGCCAATTCTTTAGATTTGCCACAGCCACTATTAGATAGAATGGAAATTATCGAGCTGTCAGGTTATACGGAAGATGAAAAAGTGCAAATCGCTAAACGTCATTTAATTAAGCAGGCCATGGAAAGTAATGGTGTTAAAGCCAGTGAAATCACTTTTAAGGATTCTGCAATATTAGATATCATTCGTTACTACACACGTGAAGCAGGCGTACGTGGATTAAGTAGAACGATTAGTACCATTTGCCGTAAAGTGGTAAAAGAAGTTGTCTTGAAAAAGCGCAAAACTAAAGCAACGATTAGTGATAAAAATTTAGAGAAGTATCTTGGCGTTAAAAAACATCGCTTTGGCTTAGCTGAAGAAAACAATCAGATAGGAGAAGTAACAGGATTAGCATGGACCTCAGTAGGAGGAGACTTGTTAACCATTGAGGCAACAACTTATAAAGGCAAGGGTAAGCTTAATTACACAGGTCAGTTGGGTGATGTTATGAAAGAGTCAATTCAAGCAGCTATGAGTGTCACTCGCACCCGTGCAAAAGAGTTAGGAATTGCTGATGACTTTCAAGACAAGCTTGATATCCACATTCACGTACCTGACGGCTCTACGCCTAAAGATGGACCGAGCGCTGGTGCGGCAATGTGTACTGCCTTGGTGTCAGTACTAACGAGTCGTAAGGTTAAAGCAGATGTCGCAATGACGGGCGAGATTACCTTAAGAGGTGAAATTACTCCAATTGGTGGACTTAAAGAAAAGATGTTAGCGGCACTTCGTGGCGGTATTAAAACTGTCATTATTCCAGATGATAATGAACGAGAATTATCTGAGGTGCCTGAAAAGATTAAAGGTAAGCTTAATGTGATTAAAGTTAAATGGATTGATGAAGTTTTGGATATCGCTTTAGAAAAGTAAAAAAAATACTCAATAAAAAAGGCGCTTATAGTGCCTTTTTTATTGAATGTGATAATAACTTAAGCTAATTAATAAAATCTTAAGTTGGTAGATATGCTGATAATGTGTTTGCAATTAGCAATCTGTAGCATCATCGGACTGTTTTCTGATTTTGGCATAATAAAAGCCATCAAATTCATGCTTGGGCAGTTGTTGTTTTCCAATAGTAGATTTAATACCCCAATTGATGTTGATCAGTTCTTCTTTTGCATCCGCATGATTAGTTAAAAAGTTAGCAATCTGCTCTTCATTCTCAGCCTTTAAAATCGAACAGGTGGCATATAGTAGCGTACCACCGGGTTTTAGCATTTGCCAAAGATTGGCTAGTATTTGTGCTTGAAGTTTAACCAGGTTAACAATATCTTTAGGTTTTCTCAGAAGTTTAATGTCAGGATGTCTGCGAATAACACCAGTGGCTGAGCAGGGGGCGTCCAGTAGAATTTTGTCAAACAATTGACCATCCCACCAGTCTTGTTGCTGGGCATTGCCTTGGATAATTTCTATATTATTGATTGAAAATCTTTGTGTGTTTTGTTTAATGCGCTCTAAGCGCTCTAAGTCGCTATCGATAGCCATTATCGCCGCATTGGGCGCTAGTTCATGTAAATGTGTGGTTTTCCCTCCAGGCGCACTACAAGCGTCAAGCACGCGATCCTGATCATTTGGTGCTAGCAAGTGTGCCGCTAATTGAGCTGATCCATCTTGAATATAACATGATCCGATTTCAAAATCAGGTAAGTCATAAACGCTAACCGGATTGTCTAGC
>CAJVCK010000054.1 GCA_910595805.1 uncultured Candidatus Thioglobus sp.
TATTGTGGCGCGAGTTTTTCCGCGGAAACCGCGGTGTTAAGCCATTTGTCGGCTTGGTCGATGTCAACAATATTTTGCTTTACATCTATCATTTCCATGTCATTGTCATTCCAGCCTTTGATTCCCATCTTTAATGACCGTACATTTTCAAATCCCATCTCTTGCATCGTCTTTGCTGCTAGTACACTTCTGTTACCTGATCTACATATCGTAACTATATTTTGATCGCGTGAGTTGGCGAGTAGCGGCACTGTGTCATCATAATTCCACACACAAGCCCCTTCTAAAACACCTCTCGGTATATGTATGGAGTTTCTTATGTGCATCATGTTAAATTCTTCAGTTTCCCTTATATCTAGCAAAATTAGATCTTGAGTGTTTTCAATCTCTTCTTCTAAATCCCAAGGATATACTTCGTTTACTGTATCTAAAGCACTCTGTACTAATTGTTGATATGCATCCATAATAATTTTTTACTTACAATAACCTTTTTCTGTCACTAAGACTGCCACTTCAACTCGTGACGCTAATGACAATTTTTTCAATATTGACTTAACATGTAGTTTCACTGTGCCGTCTGAAATGCCTAGCTCTCTAGCGATGACCTTGTTACTATGGCCAATTGAAACCTGACAAGCGACTTGTCTCTCGCGGTTAGTTAATATTTCAAATGATGGGTTTGTATCAGTTAATTCATTCCTCAATACCTTTGCCAAGACATGGGTCATATCTTGTGCGACAACAATTGACCCTTTGACTATTTCATTTAATGCTTCCACTAGTTCATCAGGATCCATGTCTTTTAATAAATAACCTTGCGCACCGTATTTAAGACAATCTCTTAAGTCTGTTTCTTCGGTACTGGTAGTCAGCATGACAATAGGCGCTTTGATTTGTCGCTCTTTGAGTAATTGCAACACTTCTATGCCTGACATTTGTGGCATACGTAAATCCAATAGTATAATATCAACTTTAATAGACTCTATCTCTACTAGTCCTTGTTCAGGAGATGAGGCTGCTGTTGCCTTGATCCCTTTTGATTCTAACAATGCAATTAACCCATTTCTAAATAGGGCGTGGTCATCAATAATATATATCTTCATGTTTTGTTCTTCTTGAAATTCACCGTAATTCGAGTACCTTCATCTAGTTCAGACTCCACCTCAATACTTGCACCTGCTCTTTGAGCACGCTCATTCATAATATTCATGCCAATATTATTCCCCAATACTTCGCTGATATTTTGCTCTTTTACAAAGCCAACACCGTCATCTTCGATTAATAATTGGCAATATGGTTCGGCTGTTAATAAAATTCTAACGTTTCGCGCTTTGGCATGTTTGCGAATATTTGATAAAGCCTCTTGAGTGATTCTCATGATCTGCATCTCTACCTCTGGCTCAACTTTAAATTTTCCCTCCACTTGCAAATATGTTGCTATCCCCTCTTCTGCTTTAAACCGATTAACTAGATTTTTTAAAGAAACTTCAATGCCATTAGGGTCTAGTGGCACACGGAAATTACACATAAGTTCACGTAACTCCTGGTTTGCCTGAGTAATGTTAGTTTGCAGTGCGTCAATCTGATGATAGGCGTCCATTTGTTTAGCTTGTTTTAATGAATTGCCTAGGACACTTACTTGTAACTTCAAGCTATATATTGTTTGCGCTAGGGAATCATGAATTTCTTGTGATAAAAACAAACGCTCTTGCGATAGCTCCATACGCTTTGTTTGCTTATCAAGTGCTGATTTATCTAATGCAATGGCAATATTATCAGCGATAGATTCCAATAGAGCACGCTCATCATATGCCAATGAAGGCTCTTTATCAAAAAACAGGTTAAAAATACCTAGCGTTTTCCCATGGTATCTTAAGGGTATAAAGATAGTCCCAACATCTGCTATCTTCCTTGACTTTTTACCGACACATCTTGCACAATTATGCACACTAAATTGCACGCCTGCTTCTTCGGCCATGGCTACTTCGCCACAGAAACAATCGCTACTTAATACTTGTATTTCTTGATCTTGTGTGTCGATAACACCTTCTTGGGCTACTAATTGCAATTCACCATCACGGCTCAAGCTTCTAGCAGCACCCGAACTCGCTCCTGTCATATTGACAAACATATTCAAAAAATATTCAAACAATTCTTCCGTTGAATGCACCCGATTAAGTTTAGAAGAGACGCTATATAGCGTTTCCAAAGAAGCTGATTTGTTACTAAGACGCTGAATCTGTTTTTTTAGAATACCTTCCATATCATCATACAGGTGATGGTTTTCGTCTATCAAATGATTAATTGCAATAGCTACCGGCTGGAATGTTGTTTGACGCTCCTCATCCAAGCGCATATTTTGGTTGTATTTAAATCCCTCTATCCATTGTTGCAAATCAGAAAAGGGCAGTAAAAAATCCTTACGAATAGACAAATACAAGGCAAGATAAATAAACACAAGCAATATAGTCCACAAAATATCAATTGTGCTATGGGTTTTGTAGGCCAGCGTCACTTCGACAACTATAGCTGCTGACAGAAACACTATTAAAATAAAATATAAATAAAATTTATGCTTAATATTCATTATTTACCAATACAAAAAGACGAAAATATTTCACCCAATAGATCGTCCGAGGAGAACTCTCCCGTAATACTTGCCATGGACTGGCTACTATGACGTAAATCCTCAGCCATTAATTCAATTGCTCCGCCATCTAATTGCATCAATGCGTTATCAATACTCACAAGCGATTCCTCAAGGGCAATAATATGACGCTTTCTAGCCAACACTACACCTTCAGCACTACTATCAAACCCAGCAATATCTGATAATTCTTGCCTAAGCAGATCAATTCCTTGGACATCTTTTGCACAAATAGATAATTGGATTTTACGATCAACCTTGGTCTTTCCTATTGCCTCATTCGTCAAATCAATTTTATTTTTAATGATTAATAGGTTTTTATATTTGATATCTTCGGGCAATAAGGAAAAGTCAGGTGCTTGATCTTGTG
>CAJVCK010000055.1 GCA_910595805.1 uncultured Candidatus Thioglobus sp.
TTAAATATACCGCCATAGTCATGAGGATAATCTCAACAGCTTGGCCTACTTGATTAAGCACTGTTCCAGCAAAGGTGCTTACTAGCTCAGAATAGCCAATTGCAGCCGCTAATGAGGAATTCTTAGTGAGATTTAGATATTGGTTAATAATTGGTGGAATGGCCACTCTAAGCGCTTGTGGTAGAATAACCAACTTGAGTGATTGTTTTTGAGTAAGACCCATAGCAAGTGCAGCTTCTTTTTGCCCCTTGGATACCGACTCAATACCTGATCGAATTGCCTCAGCAATATAAGTGGCTGTATAAACACTTAAAGCAAATGCCAAGGATAAAAATTCTGGTGATAAACTCATGCCACCTTTAAAATTAAAGCCCTTTAGTGCAGGATAATCAAAATGCATTGGTGATCCCATAATGACAAATA
Source organism: uncultured Candidatus Thioglobus sp. (assembly GCA_910595805.1). The sequence continues at coordinate 424 of CAJVCK010000055.1, forward strand.
CCATTGCTGGAAGACCAACAATCAACGCCAAAGAATAACCCAGTGTATTGGTTTCAATACCTGTTTTATCATGCTTTTTATTAAAGTGGCGCTTAACTAATATCTTTAAGGCAATACCAATAATGAGAGCTATAATAATCCACATAAAACCATCTTCTGCAATAGGCCTAGGCATATAGACACCTCGAAGATTTACAAAGATAGCATCAAAAAATTCAAAGCTTTTTCTAGGATGTGGAAAACTTGCTAAAGCAATGTTGTACCAAAATAAAATTTGTAACAGAATAGGAATATTGCGAAATAACTCAATATAACCACCTGCAAGTTTGGCGATTAGCCAGTTATTAGATAATCTAGCGACGCCAATAATAAGCCCAATAATAGAAGCAAACACAATACCTACAACAGAAACCACAATGGTATTAATAAGGCCAACATAAAAAACTCTAAGATTCGTAGAGGTTGATGAATAATCGATTAAGTATTCAGCAATATCAAAACCTGATTCAGCCTCAAGAAAACCAAAACCGGTTTGAATGCCGCGATTTTCAATATTGGTAAATAGGTTGTCCGTCGCCGCATAAAGGAAATAAACAATAGCTAATAAAGTCAGCACTTGGAATAAAAAGGCTCTTACTTCATTGTTGTACAAGAATGAGAAAAGTGACTTGAATTTGGTCATATTATTTTGTAAAAAAGATCTTTGCATAAATTAAGGAGTATTCCTATATTTATGCAAAGATCTCTAACGAGATAATTACATAAAAAAACCAGTCTGAGCTGATCAAACTGGTTTTATGAGTTAGATAATTGTTTATCTAAATGGTGGAGAATATAAAAGACCACCTTTGCTCCAAAGCTCATTTTGGCCTCTAGAAATATTCAAAGGAGTACTTTTACCAATGTTTCTTTCAAAACTTTGGCCGTAGTTGCCTACTTGAGAAACAATATTAAAACCCCATTTCTTATCAAGACCCAAGTAGTCGTTTAACTTACCGGACTGGCCTAGTAGGCGTGCAACTTCAGGGTTTTTGAACTTAGAGTGGATGTTGTGTGAATTAACACCTAATTCTTCAGCAGTAACCATGGCATTTAAAGACCACTTAACAATATTGAACCATTTGTCATCGCCTTGACGCACGACCGGACCTAATGGTTCTTTAGAGATAACACCATCTAGCACGATTGCTGACGAAGGATCTTTTAAGGTTGTTCTTAGAGCGTACAGTTGAGATTGGTCAGAAGTCAATGCATCACAACGGCCCGATTCAAAACCATTCTTAGATTGGGCAGAAGTATCAGATAATGATGAGTTGTAACTCATGCTATTTGATCTAAAGTAATCTGCTAAATTAAGCTCGGTTGTTGTACCTGCTTGCAAACAGAAAGTCGCACCATCCAGCTCTTTAGCACTCGTAACACCTAGAGATTTTTTCACCATAAAGCCTTGACCATCGTAGTAGTTAACGCCAGCAAAGTTAAGGCCTAATGAAGCATCACGGGTCAATGTCCAAGTGGTATTTCTTGAAAGCATATCAATCTCACCAGACTGTAATGCTGTAAAACGTTCTTTGGCAGTTAAAGGGACAAATTTGACCTTATTAGCATCACCTAAAGTCGCCGCAGCTACTGCGCGACAAACGTCAACATCAAGACCCTTCCACTTTCCTGCAGAATCTGCAGATGAAAAACCGACCAAACCTGTAGAAACACCACAGCTTAAACTACCCTTAGCTTGAACATCGCTTAATGTATCTGCATTTGCACTTAAGCCAGTTACAGCTAATAATGACGCAGCAGAAAATTGCAACAATTTATTCATAAAACTCCTCCTCATTGAGATAAATTAAAAAACACTGGTTCACTTTGAAACCAGATGAAGAGAAGTTTAACAAAAAAAACCACTCATAAATAAGTGACTTAAAAAGAATTAATGTTGCTTTTGGTAAAATGCAATCAGACCAAGAAACATAGTTACAGTCATAATAATACTTAAGTGCTTATAATCAACAATAGGCGAATAACTTGTGTACGCTGATGCTAATGTTGTGCTGGCAACTAAAGATGCGGCTAGAGCCAAAATAGGCTTAATCATAGTAGTTAATTTCATCGGCTTAGTGGATTAATGCCATGCTTAATGACAGAATGATTGCTGCTGATGAGTAGATGATTGTATGTAGTGCTAAATTCATTTTTCCCCCTTTAAAGAATTAATAGTTGATTAAATTAAGTTGTTAGTGCTTGTATAAATTAACAATATCAATGAACTGTTTTTCCAGTTAATTGATTAATGATTGACCGTGTAGAGCTGGCATTTTTCAAACTAGCTCTAGCAAACCATTTTTGAGCTAGGTGTTCATTTTCTTGAGTACCTTCACCCGTTAAGTAAGCGTACCAAACATTAAACTGGGCAGGTAAGTTACCCTGCTGAGCAGCTCTTTGGTACCAGTAAAATGCATGAGCAGAATTCTTAGTAACACCTTTACCTTTTTGAAAGATATCAGCCAACGTGTATTGTGCATCAGCATCGCCTAAATATGCTTGCTGCTGGATCTCAATAGTTTCAATTTTTAGTTCAG
>CAJVCK010000056.1 GCA_910595805.1 uncultured Candidatus Thioglobus sp.
GCACTTCTTGAAGCTAAAAATAATATTGTAATGATTACAGGTCCTGCACCTGGTATCGGCAAGAGTTTCGTCTCTACCAACTTTGCACATACGATCGCACAATCAGGACAAAGAGTACTGTTGATTGATGCAGATATGCGTAAAGGCCATATTAATAAAGAATATGATATGACGCGCTCCCCAGGTTTGAGTGAACTGGTTACTGGAGATGCTGACAAGAAGAGTGCTGTGCGTAATACCGGCTTTGAAAATGTTGATGTAATCACAACTGGTAACATGCCACCAAATCCGTCAGAGCTACTGATGCACGAGAACTTTGAAAAATACTTGGGTGAATTCTCTAAAGACTATGATTTGGTGCTCATCGATACGCCACCACTGCTCGCAGTAACTGATGCGGCGGTGATTGGTCGCTTATGTGGCACAACCTTTGTACTGCTACGTTACGGGGTGCATTCGATGGCTGAGATTCATGCAGTAACCAAGCGACTTCGACAAAATAGTATTGAGCCTAGAGGCTTTGTCTTTAACGCATTACAGCCACGTAAAGGTTATGGTAAGTATGGTTATGGTAAGTATGGTAACTATAACTATGAGTACAAATAAATAGTTATTGGTTGATAAGGAATCTTGACTTTATAAACCCAAATAACAAGATTGACAATAATATGCCAGTTAAGTTGGCTGCTAAGTCAGCCAATTCAAAGAGCCTGTTTTTGGCGAACAGTTGTGCGATTTCAAGTAAGAAGCTATATGTGAATAGTAGAGTAATCAATTTGTATTTGTCTAAATTTGGATAAGCCATAAGTGTGAGTATGGTGGCTAAACCATAGGCCATAAAGTGTAGGAGCTTATCTACATACTCAAAATCAAGTGGCATTTGCGCTTGTGGTTTGAGTGATAAATAAAGTATGGCTATTAGCCAGACCCAAGAAATTGGTTTAATAAATGTTGGTATTTTCATGAAAGGTAATTATCTATGGAACAAACAGAACAGTCAATGATGATACCTAAACATATCGCTATTATTATGGACGGCAATGGTCGTTGGGCTGATTCTCATGGTGTTCCAAAATTTGAAGGCCATCGGCAGGGTGTAAATGCAGTGCGCAATACGGTACGTCGCTGTGTTGAGCTTGAAATTGAAACACTTACTTTGTTTGCTTTTAGTACTGAGAATAACAAGCGCACTGAAGAAGAAGTGGGTTGGCTATTTAAGTTGTTTTTAATAACCTTAAAAATGGAGATCAATAAACTTAATAAGGCCAACATCTGTTTAGAGGTGATCGGAGACTTGTCGATTTTTGATGGAAAGTTGCAAAAAACTATTACTGATGGTGTTCGTTTGTTGGAAAACAACACGGGCATGAAGTTAGTGGTTGCAGCAAACTATGGTGGAAGGTGGGATATTGCTCAGGCTGCTAGAAGAGTTAGCGAACTTCATGCTAATGGCGATGTTAGTCTAGATGAGATTGACGAGAAACTGTTTGAAAGTTGCTTAAGTCTTGGATCTGATTCAGTAGATTTACTGATTCGCAGTAGTGGCGAGCAAAGACTTAGTAATTTCATACTTTGGCACTTGGCGTATAGTGAGCTTTATTTTACTGATACATTATGGCCAGATTTTGATGCATCTGAGTTAGATAAGGCAGTTGGTAGTTATCAAAATCGTGACCGTCGTTTTGGTCAAAGAAATGGCCAATAGGTTAAATTTATTATTTAGAAGTACGCCCTAAGAATAAGCTTTATTTTTAATGAATTATTCAACTGTAACTGATTTTGCTAAGTTTCTAGGCTGATCAACATCAGTCCCCTTAATAAGTGCTACGTGGTAGCTTAGTAGTTGTAGTGGAATGGTAAAAATGATTGGTGCGGTAATTCTTCCTAGATTAGTCGTTGTTGGTACGATGGTCATACCTTGCATTGGCTCTACTTGTGCAGCTTCATCTTCAAATACAATCATCTCTGAGCCTCTAGATTTAACTTCTTGAAGGTTAGATTTAAGCTTATCTAGTAATTGGTCATTAGGGGCTACTGCAATAACTGGTGTGTCTTTATCAATCAGAGCAATAGGGCCGTGTTTAAGCTCACCTGCTGGAAAAGCCTCAGCATGGATGTAGCTGATTTCTTTAAGCTTAAGTGCACCTTCCATAGCAATGGCATGCATGGTGCCTCTGCCCAAAAATATGGCGTTAAATTTATCTTTAAAGGTTTTAGCAAGCTCTTTAATTTGATCTTCTTGCTCAAGCGTTTTTTTGATTAAGCCTGGCAGGCGATTTAGTCCGTCTACAATCTTGGCTTCTTGCTGTTTAGATACTTGCTTATGGCATCTGCCAACTGCTACTGAGAGCAGTGCGAGAGATACCAGTTGGGTGGTGAAGGCCTTGGTGCTAGCTACGCCAATTTCAGGGCCTGCATGGGTTAAGAAAGTAAGCTCTGATTCACGTGTAAGTGATGACTCGGCTGAGTTACAAATCGTTAGTGTGTGAATATTCTTATCTTTGCTGCGCTTTTTAACCGCTTTAAGCGCTTCTAGTGTATCTGCTGTTTCACCACTTTGAGAGATGGTGATAAATAACGTGTCTTCAAGAATGATTGGGTTGCGGTAGCGGTATTCACTTGCCACTTCAATATGAGTAGGGATTTTAGCAATGTCTTCTAACCAGTACTTAGCAACTAATCCGGCGTTGTAGCTAGTGCCACAGGCAATAATTTGAATGTGCTTGGTATTTTTAAAGATCTCTTTGGCTTTATGTCCAAAAGCAGAAGGTAGTACCGTGTCTTTGGTAACGCGCGATTCTAGCGTGTCACGTATGGCTTGTGGCTGTTCAAAGATTTCTTTAAGCATATAGTGGTCATAGCCACGCTTAGAGGTTTGACCGCTTTTAAGTTTTGAGGTTTTAATTTCTCGCT
>CAJVCK010000057.1 GCA_910595805.1 uncultured Candidatus Thioglobus sp.
AGGTGGAAAACGCGTTTGAATCGATGAATGCAGTCCAGAATCTAAATCATCATTAATTTGATGACGAATAAAATTAATCGGCTTATCGGTAGTGTTTTTATCGCTCATTTTGAATTGCTTGAAATAGGTATAATTTAACGATTGATTATATCACTAATTGCTAACATCTCATGTCTGAGCGTCTTCTAAGTAATAAATATTCTTGGTTTATAAATAGCCTTTTGTTTATTTTTCCAATTGTTATTATTTCTCAAAAGGTTGCTGGCGATTTAATTCTTCTTATTTTGGCTATTACAGGCTTATTTATTGCATTCTTTTATAAAACTTCACCTTTTTCAGTTAAAGAGTTAAAGACTTTTAATTGGCTAGTGCTTGGATATTTTGCAGTTATTTGTATTTCGATCTTATTTTCTGGCAAGGCGCTAGAGTTAGCGCATTTTATTTCTAGAGAGTTGTATTTTCTTTTTGCACCATTTGTGGCGCTGGCTATTTTTAAGGCTAGGATTGATATTTCAGTAGTGCTATACGGTGTTAAAGTTAGCTTAATTGTGCTCGTTACACTAATGTATTTGAATGCTGGTAATTTTGATGTTCGTTATTCCGGTTCAATCAATGCAAATCCTTATGGCTTGATTGCTGCTATATTAACCTTATTTTCAATAATTAATGTATGCAAAGAAAGCCTTATTAATCGATTAATAACTTTGGTTGCGTTTGTATCAGGAGTGTTAATCGTTATTATGTCTGGCACTAGAATGGCATGGATAGCCTTGGTTATTTCTTTTTTCTTCTACATATGGAATGTGTATATAAGAAAAGAATTAAAATGCTTTTTCAGGCTTTCTTTTTTGCTTGTTTTGTTGCCCTTAATATTTATTAGTTTTTTTCAATCTAGTCTTATAGAAAATAGAACTTTACAGGCAAAACAAGAGGCAATGGCTTGGTTTTCAGGTGAGAATTCCACTTCGTCAGTTGGAGTAAGGCTTGAGATGTGGGACGCATCCATTGATGAGATAGTTGAAAACCCATCTTTAACTGGAATTGGTTATAGAAATAATATTAATAAGGCTGTATCCAAGCATGCAGTAAAAGAGAGTCGGAATGTAATAGAGTCTTTTAATCATGTCCATAACACCTATTTGAATCATCTTTTAGCAGAAGGTTTGCTTGGATTAATTGCTATCATATCATTACTATTCATACCATTTAAACGTTTTATTGTTAGCGCAAGATATTATAAAAGTATTAATAGTAATTCCTTTGCAATAATGGGTGTTTTGATGATATTAATGTTTATTTTGTTTGGCTTCGCAATGAAATTATTTGGCGATGTTTTTATTAATGCCTTTTATGTCTTTTATATCGCTATCCTACTGCCTAAAGCTGAAAAACTATCACGAAATTGAGTTATAAATGAGGCGTTATGCCTTTGTAGGTTTTTTCAATTTTCAAAATATTATCAACTGAATCTTGAGTGGATTTTTTCCAAGGATTTACTTTATCGGCTACAAATAGCCCATTGATTTCTTCATCAATATTTAACGACTTAAACCCTGCACAATGTACAACATTTTTCAAGGTATTACTTGTAAAGTCGGTGACATGAGCAATATGAAAGTATCGTCTTAGATCATTTTTATAATCGCCCTTGGCGACCATATTAAGACCGGGTACAGCGACAAATAGATAGTCGCCTGTTTTTAGCAATTTTCTTAACTCTATTAGAGTTTCTAGTGGATTGAATACATGTTCTAAAACATGTGACATGATAATAATCTTCCTGCCCTTTGGAAGGGTTGATGGATACATGCCAACTTCAACATTAAGCTTGAAATTTTTACGAGCAAATTCAATAGCCTCAATATCTAAGTCGCAACCTTGTACAGATTTAACGTGAGATTTCAGGGTGTTAATTGTTCCAGAAGAGCTACAGCCAACTTCAATCACAGATAAATCTTTAAGAGCGTTATTTAATCCGTTATCTTTGAAATATTGTAAATATTTTTTGCCTTTATCAGTTTGCTCTTTAATAACAGAATTGTAATCAATTTTTTTACTTTTTAAATAAAGTGGTCGGTAATGATAACTATAAAATTTTTGGTGAAACTCAGGAGGAAGTGAAGGGTATGTTTGTACTAGTCCACATTGATTGCACATTTGCTTGCTAAGGTCAAATCCATATCTATCACCTTCGGCAAGTAGGCTAAAGTCATTTCCCTTGCACAAACTACATCCATTAGACACAAGTCCAATTTTTTTATACAAAATTCGGATTTTTTCGATCGAAACCCTTCTGCTTCTAAGATGCCTGTTAATCCAGGCAAAAGCCCTTCCAAATCTATAGTGTTTTAATACTCTCTTATTCATCATAAAAAATTTTCTTGCTTTATTAAAATCATTCTTCTATTGGATTTTACAGAATGTCTTAATTGCCTAACGAGCATTCTAAATTGTGAAATTATGCGCTTAAACTTGAAAAATAGCTTATGCTCATAAACAGGTTTAGGCTGATTTAATATATGAGAATCGGTTTCAATAGGGGGTGTGATCTGATAATTTTCACATTGATCAAGCTGGATAATGACGGCTGGCTCAACCTGGTAGCCAACTAAATCATAGCAAGCGGTAATATGTGCATCAGCAAGACCGATACCATGTTTATTTTCATGTTCAATCAGCTTTTTAGCTCCTGTTGGCCACAGCACGTATCCAGCTGCCCCAGTTCTGTCTAGATAGAGTCTATGTAATTTATGTTGAGGCGTGATTT
>CAJVCK010000058.1 GCA_910595805.1 uncultured Candidatus Thioglobus sp.
TTTTAATAAAGTTTCCCAATGCGCCTTACCGGTTGTTGCAGTAAATGCTGATGGTGCTGTAATGATTTGAACATTTTTATTATGCATTTTACGATACATTTCAGGGAAACGAAGATCATAACAAACTGAAAGACCAATATTCCCAATCTCTGTTTGCGCAACTACTATATCGTTTCCTGATTCGAAGGTTTTCGATTCTCTATATGATTCTCCAGATCGATCATCGAGCACAACATCAAACAAATGTATTTTATCGTAACGGGCAATACATTCTCCATGAGGATTAAAAAGTAAATTTGTTGCAAATACTTTTTCAGGGGCATTACTTTTCAGTGGGATTGTGCCGCCCAATAACCATATTTTATATTTTTTAGATTGTTCAGATAGAAATAATTGTAATGGCCCATCGTCAAAAGATTCCGTAATTTGTAGGCGGTCTTCGTCATGTTTACCCATTAATGGAAAGTTTTCGGGCAGCGTGATGAGCTTTGCTCGTTTGGTAACAGCTTCTTCGATTAGTTTTTCGGCTTGTTGGAGATTTTCACTAACATTATCAGTGGATACCATTTGAATTGCGGCAACATTGGTCATGAGGTGATTATACTGAAGTCTTAAAAAATGAGGTAGCTGAAACAGCTCTGTATCGTTTATAAGCTATACCGTATAATCTGATTTTTTTCAGGCTTTTAGAGAAATAAATTGAGCGAAGAATTTGCAAGAATAAACAGATTACCCCCATATGTTTTCAATATCGTAAATGAATTGAAGATGGAGGCTCGCCATCGTGGAGAAGATATCATTGATTTTGGAATGGGTAACCCCGATCAACCCACACCAAAACATATTGTTGAAAAATTGGTTGAAGCTTCTCAGCGGGCGGACACGCATGGTTATTCGATTTCGAAAGGAATACCGCGTTTGCGAAAAGCAATTTGTAACTGGTATAAAACACGATACGACGTTGATTTGGATCCAGAATCGGAGGCGATAGTTACGCTCGGCTCAAAAGAAGGACTAGCACATTTAGCAATGGCAGTTGTTGATCACGGTGATGCTGTTATTGTTCCAAATCCAGCATACCCTATTCATCCATTTGGTTTTGTGATTGCGGGAGCTGATGTACGACATATTCCTATAGGACCAGAGATTGATTTTTTTGAAGAGCTTCAAAAATCAATACGCGATTCTTGGCCAAAGCCCAAAATGTTACTCATAAATTTTCCTAGTAACCCGACAACACAATGCGTTGATTTGGCTTTTTTTACTAAAGTTATTGAGATTGCAAAAGAACACAATATATGGGTTGTACAAGATTTAGCTTATGCCGATATTGTTTTTGATGGATATAAGGCACCATCTATATTGGAAGTGCCCGGAGCAAAGGATATTGCCGTTGAATTTTTCTCAATGTCAAAAAGTTACAACATGCCCGGATGGAGAGTTGGGTTTATGTTAGGTAACCCAACATTAGTTAATGCGCTTTCACGAATTAAATCCTATTTGGATTATGGAACGTTTACACCAATTCAGATTGCATCAATTACTGCGCTTGAAGCCGATCAAAAATGTGTTTCAGATATTCGTGATATGTATTGCGGACGACGCGATGTTTTATGCGACGGATTGAACTCAATGGGTTGGAATGTGGACAAACCAAAAGGCACAATGTTTGTATGGGCGCCAATACCTGAGCAATTTAAAGAAATGGGATCGCTTGAGTTCTCAAAGAAGGTATTGATTGAAGCTAAAGTTGCTGTATCGCCGGGAATCGGTTTCGGCAGTTATGGTGATAATTTTGTTCGATTTGCTCTTATTGAAAATGAGCATCGTACTCGTCAAGCACTACGCGCAATTCGCTCAATGCTAAGAGAGGAAAACCCAAAGGCAAACGCTGGATAAAGATTAAAAAAGAGAATTTGATTATGCAACCTGTAAAGATAGGACTTCTTGGTCTTGGTACCGTTGGCGGTGGAACTGTTAGCGTGTTAATGCGTAATGCAGATGAAATCGCAAGACGCGCGGGTCGTGATATTCAAATAACTTTGGCAGCAGCAAAAGAATATGACGCTGATAAGATTGTCGGTTTGGATCAGATAGGGAAAATTACAGACGATCCCTTTTCAGTTGTTGATAACCCAGATGTTGAAATTATTATCGAATTGATTGGCGGCTATTCCCCAGCAAAAGAATTGGTTTTAAAAGCAATCGAAAATGGTAAACATGTTATTACTGCAAATAAAGCACTAATTGCTTTGCATGGTAATGAGATTTTTAAAGCTGCTCAGAAAAAAGGTGTGACCGTTGCCTTTGAAGCTGCTGTTGCAGGAGGCATCCCTATTATTAAAGCGGTTCGTGAGGGTCTAGCAGCAAATCAGATTGAGTGGATTGCCGGAATTATTAATGGTACTGGTAACTTTATTTTGACTGAAATGCGCGATAAAGGCCGTAATTTTGAGGATGCTCTTAAAGATGCCCAATCACTTGGCTACGCAGAAGCCGATCCAACATTTGATGTTGAAGGCACAGACGCCGCACATAAATTAACCATACTTGGTTCAATTGCATTTGGAATGCCTCTGCA
>CAJVCK010000059.1 GCA_910595805.1 uncultured Candidatus Thioglobus sp.
ATCTTCTGTATTCATAACACCTTGTGCTTGTAAGTTTTTCTATATTTTAAGTTATCTATTGGTAACTGTGTATTTACCTTATTTTATATTTTTTAATTCTAATTATGATTTTCTTATATAATATTGAGAATCATTCTTATTATTATTTTCATTATTAAATGTTAACTGTTGAAGATTTAACAATCACCTATAACAACAAAAAGGTTTTAAGTAATTTTAATATAAGTCTTAATCAGGGCGATATTTTTGCCTTATTGGGCGATAGTGGTAGTGGAAAAAGTTCAGCATTAAAATTTATAGCTGGACTTAATACAACTAGTAAAGGCAGTGTTAATCTAGATGGAAAACGCTTATCAGATAATGGCGAGCATCTAATATCCCCAGAATCAAGAGAAGTGGGCATGGTGTTTCAAGATTATGCACTTTTCCCACATATGTCTGTTGAAAAAAACATATGCTTTGGCATCAATCATCAATCTAAAAAGATTAGGCAATTACGAGTAAAAGAATTGCTTTTATTGATTGATTTACCTGGCATTGAAAAAAAATATCCTCATCAACTTTCTGGTGGTGAGCAACAGCGTGTTGCCTTAGCTAGAGCTTTAGCGCCTTCTCCTAAGTTATTGTTACTTGACGAGCCTTTTTCGAGTTTAGATAAATCTCATCGAGAGCAGTTGGTTATTCAGGTTCGTGATATCCTTAAGAAAGCGCGAGTTACTTCTATTTTAGTGACACACGATGATCAGGAGGCGACCGAATTTGCTGATATTATTGGCCATATTAATAATAAATCATTGACAATTGAATGATAATAGGTATTATTAGTTATTGATAATCATTATCATTTAAACTTTAATAAGGAATATACAAACAATGAATATAAAAGTATTAATATCATCAGCAGTCATGGTTGCAATAATTATGATGTCTAGCATTACAGCTGTACAGGCTGCAGCAAACGACACAGTAACTGTCTATAGTGCAAGAAAAGAACATCTTATTAAGCCTTTATTCAAATCGTTTACTGAAGAGACAGGTATACAAGTTGAGTACTTAACTGGTAAAGGCACTGCACTGATTGAGCGATTGAAGCTAGAAGGTAAGAATACACCGGCAGATATGTTTATGACAGTAGATGCGGGAAATCTCTGGTATGCAGGATCACAAGATTTGTTTCAACCTGTTAAGACAGACAAATTACAAAACAATATCCCAAAACATTTGAGAGATCCTAAGGGTTTATGGACTGGATTATCAGTTCGTGCACGTACTATTGTTTATTCTACTGAGCGTGTCAACGCTTCTAAACTATCAACTTATGCTAATTTAGCATCCCCAGAATGGAAGAATCGATTATGCCTTAGGACTAGTAAAAAGATTTATACAAAATCATTGGTAGCATCTATGATTTATAACCATGGTGAAGAAGAGGCTGGCAATATTGTTTCCGGTTGGGTAGGGAATTTAGCAGCAACACCAAATGCTAAAGATTCTCATGTGATGAACGCTATACTTGCAGGCCAGTGTGATATTGGCTTGGTTAATACCTACTATTATGGGCGTTTAATTGAAAAAAATCCTGTTGCACCCCTTAAGCTATTCTGGGCAAATCAAGATAGTACTGGTGTTCATGTCAATGTATCAGGCGCTGGTGTAACTAAGCACGCATCCAATGTAGCAGGAGCGACTAAGTTGCTAGAGTGGTTGTCATCACCTAAGGCTCAATCAATTTATGGCTCTCTTAACAAAGAGTATCCGGCAAATTCGAATGTAGCATCAAATGAAGTGGTGTCTGCATGGGGCGAGTTTAAACAAGATGATATGAACTTATCTCAAGCAGGAATTTTGCAATCAAAAGCGGTTAGAATGATGCAAATCAAAGGCTATAAATAAGTTTGATCATATTAATATAAACAACCCAAGGTTAAAACCTTGGGTTTTTTTTAAACTAAATCAGAAAGGTGTGCGATTAATAATTTGGAAAAAAACTGCATAAAATCTAAGGCTTTGACCAGTATTGTCGCTTTGCTGGTGGCAATGCCAATCTTTGTAGTGGCTTTTTCATGGTTGCTGCCCGAACATGAATTATGGGCGCATTTTTCTGAGAATCTTTTATCTGAATTAGTCCAATCCACCTTGATATTATTATTAGGCGTGGGTATTGGCGTCACTTTATTGGGTACTGTCTTAGCGTACTTAGTAGTTATGGTTGAATTTCCAGGTAGAAAGTGGCTTGAATGGGCGTTGTTTTTACCATTTGCCATTCCTGCCTATGTACTGGCCTTCGTGTATTTAGGTGTGTTTGATTATGCAGGTTATGCGCAAGTATGGATGCGTGAGGTGTTAGGTTTACCGGGGTTTGATGTTCGCTCTGGATCATGGGCTATTATTTTGACTTTTGTCTTGGTTTTTTATCCTTATGTTTATATGATGGCAAGGGCTTCGTTTAAGCGTCAAAAGCTTAATATGATAGAAGTGAGTAGACTATTAGGGGCAGGTCCATTACGCACTTTCTTTCAAGTATCATTGCCATTAGCTCGTCCAGCGGTGGCAGCTGGACTGTTGGTAACATTAATG
>CAJVCK010000060.1 GCA_910595805.1 uncultured Candidatus Thioglobus sp.
ATTAATATTATTATAGTGACTAATAATTTAAAAACCCTATAATAGGCACAAAGTTTGAATCACTGGAAGTTAGTTAAATTCTAACACTGCCCTCGCAACGGTAAAGTCCGATACATATTTAAACAACAAATTAACAACTACGATGGGTGGTGAGTTAGATTAATACATATCTGTGTAATATCTACTCTCGCTCGTTAATAATTTAACGGAGCAATCATGAATATTAAACAACTTTCTTTAGCCGCTGCAGTTTCAGCGCTAACTTTCGCCACAGCATCTAATGCAGTCTTAGGCCCTATTCCTATTTATTTAAATACTGAGTATAGAACAGACGCTCCAGTCATTGGCTCTATTGCCTCAACACTGACATTTACTGAAAGCGACATCAAAGCGACTGGTGCAAATACTTTCTTAGACTTTTTAGCAACCGTACCAAGCATTGCATTGAGCAACCCGCAAGGCAACATACCAAGTGTATTTATCCGTGGCGGTAGATCAGAAGACACTTTATTTGTACTTGACGGTGTAAGTATGACAAGTGCCGATTCTCTCAATGGTGCAATTGAATATGGATTAACCACCATTCCACTCAACGATATTGAAAAAATTGAAATTGTTAAAGGCTCAGGCTCTGTTCTATATGGCTCAGGTGCAATTGCAGGTGTTATCGCTATTACCACCAAGCAAGACGCAAATGGCATGCATGGTATAGTAAGCACTAAATTTGGTACGCATAATTCTAAGGCTTATGCTATATCAGTAAGTAGTGGCGACAAAGACGGTTACATTCGTTTTTACCATAACAATTACAAAACAAATGGTATTGACGCTCATACTGATGATGATGATAACGAGAAAGACAGTATTAAAAATCAATCTACACAGGTCAAGATTGGTAACGAGCGATTCAATTTCAGCTATTTGGATTCTAGAGATGAAACAGAATATGATATGGGCGTAGGATGGCCTTCAGCGTATACAAATTCTGAGGGATTAAGTGACACAAGGTTAGTCAAGGTTGCTCTTAATACAAACAAAACATTCAGTAACACATGGAAATCTAAATTGTCAATTGCCCATACTAAAAGTAGCAGAGATAGTGGTGAAAATGCAACAACTATCGGAGATAAATACAAAACAACCAATCTAACCCTGCTAAATGATATTAAGATTGATAAAGCTTTACTAAATATTGGTATATCGAAAATTGACGACAAAAACACAACCAAAAACAAAAAAATGTCAACCAAAAATCTATTTGTTAACTGGCAAAATAGAATAGAAAGCATTGATGTGAATACAGGTATCCGCTATATTAAGCATAATAAATTTGGCGATCAGACTGTTTACAACTTACAAGCAGCTAAGCATCTTAATAGTATCATCAAACTAACCACAAGCCATGGAACAGCATTCAAAACACCTACTTTGAAAAATTTACATGGCTGGAATTTTACTAATGACGGCGCCAATAATGGTGGTGGTGGTAATTTCAGCCTAAGGCCAGAAACTTCACAAAATACTGAGATCGGTATAGAAAGTCGTTATGATTGGGGGACAGCTGACATTAGGTTTTACAGTAACAAAGTTAATGACGCAATTGATTGGGAAGGTGCAGGATATATAAATATAAATAAACTATCCACCAAAGGCGTTGAATTATCTGTCAATACAAATCTGTCTGGTTATGATATTAATTTTACCCATAATCACAATAAGAGCATAATAAAAGATACAGCAACACAAGCTGTTAAACGACCAAAAAATATTACAAACTTAGTGATTAGTAGACAATATGGCAAGTTCAATTCGAAAGCGCAAGTGATCAAGAAATCCTCTCATGATATTGATAATTTAAAGGGCTTTACTTTGCTCAACCTGTCAACTAGTTACGATATTAATCAACAAGCAAAGGTATCGCTTAATGTTAATAATGCGACAGATAAAAAATATCAAACTGTTAATGGTTATAACGAACTTGAAAGAACGATTGAAATGAGTTTGACATACAACTTCTAAAGATTACATTATTATAACAATGCAAACATAAAGTCGCTGAACGTGGTGGCTTTGTCTTTACCGATCGGCAATAACATTGACTATAATAAAACCATTAACTTTGTATTAACAGGATTTCAAATGACAGATCAAATCAACAAGACTAAAACCATGTTCGCTGTATTTATTATGGTGCTTTTAATGATTGCGACGCGTGGACACGCTAATTGGCTTTCAGCTTTAACTCATCTACCTGATTTCACCATTCCTGCTTTGTTTATTGCTGGTATTTATCTGCGTAAATTCTGGGTAGCTTTTGCAATTATTATTAGTGCTATTGCAATTGATAACTATGCAATCGTACATGAAGGTGTTAGCGCCCATTGTATCACCCCTGCTTATAGTGTACTACCACTTACTTACTATGGAATTTTCTGGGTGGGAAAATATATTGGTAGTTTAAATATCGATACTAGCATTGTAAAGAATGCATTAATTGTTGTTGCAGCGGCAAGCACTCAGTGGTTAATAGCAACATCAAGCTATTATTTCTTTACCGCCACTTATGCAA
>CAJVCK010000061.1 GCA_910595805.1 uncultured Candidatus Thioglobus sp.
GGCATTTCGAACATTGGAAGATAAAAATAAAGTTCAAGCAGTACTTGAAAGTATGAGAGAAAAGGGGATTGGTCCTATCCTGACTACTCTTACTGAGAGATGGTTTACCGACAAATTTATAAAGCAAAGATCTGCTGACGTAGAGTTCCGTTTACAGCAAGTTCTGGAAACAGACGCGGAGGTTTTTTTGGACGTATTTCGGATATATGCTGAAACAGAAATGTCACCCTGGTTGAATAAAATTAAGCACTCATGTCTTGTACTTACGGGCGAAAATGATGGCGGATGCAGTCCCAGACTTAACCA
Organism: uncultured Candidatus Thioglobus sp.; assembly: GCA_910595805.1. The sequence goes on from CAJVCK010000061.1 coordinate 307, forward strand.
TCTAATTGCAGACAGCTTGTCAAACTCTGAGCTCTGTATTTTAAAGAATTACAAGCATTCACTATTGATCGAAGCACCTCATGAAGTTGGAGAAAAGGTTCGCGAATTTCTTCTAAAACAGTCTTAAATACATAAAAAAATTTCTTAATATTTCATATAGTGAAATTAAACTTTTTGAGATTAAATTAAACTGAAATTAGTAGGTCAATAAACAACCTTCATTGACACACATTTCTTTGATTTTTATCTTTTTAAAGTTCAAATTAAAGATAAATTTACTAGATTTGATTTGTACGATACTATATACTCTTTCTGTTAGTAGGGTTGTTTTTTTCCTGCTAAGAAAAAGGGAGATGTTTTTTATTTTTTAACAAAAGGAGAATTGTTTTGGAAGAACAACTTGCACAAGTAATTGCCTCTGCACAAGTGACAAATACATTTTTTGCTGAGACATATTACTTCTTATCAATACCTCTGATGATGTTGATTCATGTTGGTTTCTTGTCCTATGAAATGGGCGCAACCCGTGTGAAGAATGTATTGTCTTCAGGTATTAAAAATCTTTTGGCTTTCTCGTTTACGATTGTTGCGTGGTACCTGTTTGGCTGGTGGTTCTATTGGGCATTGCCTACAGGGTTTACGGGGTCGGAAGGCTATATGGCTATCTCTGGTATAGAGTATGCCAATGCTATTGCATTACCATGGGGCGATTCAGCCCAATACATGGGCCCTAATGCGGGAGATCACGCCTCTGGTGTTTTCTGGGGCGCTTTTGCGCTGTTTGCTGCGACTACCGCATCAATCATGTCAGGTGCTTTGATTGAAAGAGTACAAACCGTAGGTTTTGTAATCTGCGCGATTGTACTAGGCACTGCTGCTTGGGGTATTGCTGCGGCATGGGGATGGCACGCTGATGGCTGGCTAGTTACACAATGGGGTTATCATGATTTCGGTGCCGCTGGTTTAGTTCATGCGGTTGCTGGATTTTTCGCGCTCGGTGTCTTAATGAAATTAGGACCTCGTGTGGGCAAATTCAATGCAGATGGTTCGGCGAACCATATCGCAGGACATAATATGATGGCTACCGTGATTGGCTTGATGCTGATTATCGTAGGTTTCTTTGGGTTCTTGATGGCTTGTATTATTTTGCCTGGCGAAGGATGGAGTTGGTACGGTGAACATGCAACAACCATTTATGGTACACCAATGACACTATCGGCGCTTGGATTTAATGTTGTCATGGCTGTTGCAGGCGGTATTATCGGCGCTTGGATTTTCACCAAAGATCCTTTCTGGATGATGTCTGGCGCTCTTGCTGGTATTATTTCTGTTGCCGCAGGGTTGGATATCTACTTCCCAGCGCACGTTTTCATAATTGCTACCGTTGCCGGTATCATTATAAAACCTTGTGCTGATTGGTTAGAGGCCCGTGGCATCGATGATGCTGTTGGTGCCGTTACGATTCACGGAACGATAGGTTTGTTCGGTCTTCTTGTACTAGGTATCTTTGGTTCTGGATATCCTGCTTTGGCGGCTTTCGCTCCTGAAGGTACAGCAACTATCTCTTTCCTTGGACAATTAGTTGGTGCTGTTGTAATGTTCCTTCTTGGTTTTGTACCAGGTTACATTGTAGCGACGGTGTTGAATGCAGCAGGAATGTTGCGTGTCCCAGATGCAGTACAGATCAAAGGACTTGACCCTGTCAAGGTTCCGGCTCAGGCATTCCCAGAAGGAATGGCTAGTCCAGAATCTGACAATTAATTAATATAAGGAGATAATTATGGGATTTCCAGCAAACTCATGGGACGAACTTCTTACAGATGTTGGCATGTACATTGGAGCAGACGGTGGTGCCGGTTGGTACACCGCAATTGCTGTGGTTATGTGTATTGTCATTTTAGCTATGGGAAACACGTCCGAACATGAGAAGTATGACAAACATAAGTAATACTTTGTAAGTCTTACTAAAAGTAAAAGGGCGGTATTTAATACCGCCCTTTTTTTTGATCATTTAATTTTAGATTAGACTTTTAGCAATAATCGAGTTGGATCTTCTAAAGCGTCTTTAATAGAAATCAAGAATTGAACGGCTTCTTTGCCGTCAATGATTTGGTGATCATAAGAAAGTGCAAGGTACATCATTGGTCGAATCA
>CAJVCK010000062.1 GCA_910595805.1 uncultured Candidatus Thioglobus sp.
ATATCTTTTACATATATTTTTTGAATTGAGAATTGACTTTCTGTTGTTTCTTCAATTTTCTTTTTTTCTTTGGCCATAATTATCTAACCTATTCTAAAATTATAATTTTCACAAATATCTATTAAACATCCTTTCAACCTTTAGTTAAGGGTAAATTCGCATTTGTCCATGATGCAATACCTCCCCTTAAGCAATAGATCATTTCTTCACCTTGTTTCACTAATTTTTGCGCTTCCTTAAGTGAGACACTGCCATTGGAACAATAAAAAATAATACCCTTACTGTTATTTTTTCTGTACTTATTTAATTTTTCGGGCAATTCATGCAGACTAAAATTTTTTGCATTAATGATATGGCCATTCTCAAATTCTTTTTGGCTTCGTATATCTATTAGTTCAGCATCTTCACGATTAATAAGCTGAGTCGCTTCGTCCGCGGTCAACAACTTAACACCACCAACCATTCCACCAAAAATATTCCATATTAACAATGTTAAAATTACAAAAAGCAATGAAAATAAATATGGATGATTTATAACAAATATAGGGAACTTTTCCATTTAACTATTCTCTTATTGTTGAGTTTAAATAACGACGATAATACGTCATATCTGACAGCCAAAAAACCATTGAAATTGGATAAATAACCGTGTTATTTAACGTGTTGTATTCAATAATTTCATGTTAATATTCACAAAAGTCTTTGAAACTCAAAGCCTAACGAGAATTTTGCTTAAATTAACCAACAACTTCGATTATATATTTATTGCAGATTAAAATTGCAAAAAAATTTAAACGGTCCAATATTCTTCTGCATTTCCGTAAATGATGCCCAATATTAGTGATGCAACTAGTACATAAACCGACCATTCTAATAATCCTTGATGGCTGGGGGCATACGGATAATACCGATTACAATGCAATTTATTCTGCTCATAAGCCAAACTGGGACCAAATCTGGGACCAATACCCACACACATTAATAAGTGCATCTGGGCTTGATGTGGGCTTACCCGCATCACAAATGGGTAATTCAGAAGTTGGGCATATGAATATTGGAGCCGGACGTGTAGTAGATCAAGAATTCACCCGGATAACTCGAGCCATCAAAGATGGCACATTCTATGAGAATAAAATACTCAATGATGCATTTATTTTTGCGGCAAAAAATAATAAAGCTGTTCACTTGCTTGGCCTTTTATCTGCTGGAGGTGTCCATAGTCATGAAGATCATATTTTTGCATTAATGGAACTAGCAAATAGGTGTAAGGTAAAAAAATTATATCTTCATGCATTTCTTGATGGAAGAGATACATCTCCAAAGAGTGCAATAGAATCAATACATAAAGTTCAAATAAAAATCAAAGAATTGAATGTTGGTCGCATTGCTACTTTGATTGGCCGCTATTATGCGATGGATAGAAATAAACATTGGGACAGAACAAAATTTGCATATGATCTCATTAGCCAAGGAAAGTCTGACTACAGATCAAATGATCCATTTATTGCCATTGATATGGCCTACGCTAGAGGCGAATCTGATGAATTTATATCTCCAACTGCAATCACCCAGGGCGGCAAACCCCCGGTCATTGTTGAAGATGATGATGTTGTTATATTTGCTAACTATCGAGCTGATCGCGCACGACAATTAGCGAGATCATTTACTAAACCTACATTTGTTGCATTTGAACGAGAAAGGATGCCAAAACTATCAGCCTTTATAAGTTTAACATCTTACAAAGCAGAGTATGAATTTCCAGTAGCATTTCCCTCGGTTTCCTTGCCCAATGTGTTTGGAAAATATATTTCAGGTCTTGGCTTAAAACAATTACGTATTGCTGAAACTGAAAAATATGCGCATGTCACATTCTTTTTTAATGGCGGCGACGAAAGTGCATTTGATGGCGAAGATCGTGTCTTAGTCCCGTCCCCTCATGTTCGTACTTATGATCTCGCTCCTGAAATGAGTGCTGAAAAAATTACTGACCATATAGTAAAGTCAATTAATAGCCGCAAATATGATTCAATAATATGTAACTTTGCTAATGCTGATATGGTTGGCCATACCGGTAACTTTAAAGCAACGATTACAGCAATAGAGGCAATAGATAAGTGTTTAGGTAAAATTATTGAATCTACACGAAAAGTAGGTGGTGAGATTCTAATAACTGCAGATCATGGAAATGCTGAACAAATAAAATCATATACAACTGAAAAAATTAAATCACAAGCGCATACCGCTCATACAAGTAATTTAGTACCCTTAATTTACATTGGTAGGCCAGCAAAGTTTTTGCCAGGAACTGGATCATTATCAGATGTTGCGCCAACACTTCTAACTATCATGAATATTGCACAACCCAAAGAAATGA
>CAJVCK010000063.1 GCA_910595805.1 uncultured Candidatus Thioglobus sp.
GGAATTCCAGTCCAACGAGCGACAATTTCAGCAATTTCAGACTCTGTAACTTTATTGCGTAGTAGAGTCATTTCCTGCGTGTCAGCAGACTCTACTTGATGAATTTTAGCCTCTAATTCTGGAATTCTTCCGTACTGAAGTTCACTCATTTTTGCAAGATTGTTATTACGAGATGCAGTTTCTAGTTCAGTTTTTGCTTGCTCCAATTCTTCCTTTAAATGATGGGCACCTTGAACCTGAGATTTTTCTTTCTTCCAGATTTCTTCTAAATCAGCATTCTCTTTTTCTAGATCTTCTATCACTGATACCAATTCTTTAAGGCGCTCTTTAGAGGCTTTATCTTTTTCCTTCTTAAGTGCCATGCGTTCAATCTTAAGTTGCACCAATTTACGATCAAGCTTATCCATGGATTCTGGTTTTGAGTCGATCTCCATACGAATTTGAGATGCTGCTTCATCAATAAGGTCGATCGCTTTATCTGGTAGTTGGCGGTCAGTGATATAGCGCATTGAATAGGTAACCGCTGCAATAATTGCTGGGTCGGTTACTTCTACACCATGATGCACTTCATATTTTTCTTTTAAACCACGTAAGATGGCAACAGTGTCTTCTTCAGTAGGCTCGTCAACTAGTACTTTTTGGAACCGACGTTCCATGGCAGAGTCTTTTTCAATATACTGACGATATTCATCAAGTGTGGTTGCACCCATACAGTGAAGATCGCCTCTTGCCAATGCAGGCTTGAGCATGTTTCCAGCATCCATAGAACCTTCACCTTTGCCTGCACCCATCATTGTGTGCAATTCATCAATAAATAAGATTACTTGGCCGTTTTCTGCTTCAAGTTCTTTCAGTACAGCTTTCATTCTTTCTTCAAATTCGCCTTTGTATTTTGCGCCCGCAACTAAAGCTGCCATATCTAAAGAGAGTAGGCGTTTGCCTTTAATACCTTCTGGTACTTCATTGTTAATAATCCGCTGAGCTAAACCTTCGGCAATGGCGGTTTTACCAACACCTGGCTCACCAATTAATACCGGGTTGTTTTTTGTACGACGCTGAAGTACTTGGATGGATCGTCGTATCTCTCCATCGCGACCAATCACTGGGTCTAACTTTCCTTGAGTTGCAAGTTCTGTTAAATCTTGGGTGTATTTATTTAATGCGTCTCGCTGTGTTTCTGCATTTTGTTCGTTCACGTTTTGTCCTCCTCTAAGAGTTTCAATGGCTTGCGTTAATGCGTTCTCATTAACACCAGCTTCTTTTAATAGTTGTGTCGTTGAATCATTGCCTTGAATGATTGCCAGCAAAAACAACTCAGTAGACAGGTAGCTATCACCTTTGTCTGTGGCTATTTTTTCAGCTGAAGTTAATAAACGCAATAGATTTTGAGAAATTCCAATATCACTATTTGCGTTATTCACAACTGGTAAATTGTTAATATTTAAATCGACTTTATCAGCGAGAGATGCCGTCTTAATATTGATAGCTTTTAGTATATTGCTAACACTTGAGTTGTTGTCGCTAAGCATGGCGCTAAGCACATGAAGACCTTCAATTGTACTGTTATCATTCTTAATTGCAATCGATTGAGCCGCCCCTAGATATTGTTGAAATTGAGAAGTTAATTTTTCAATATTCATTGATTTTATTTATTGTTTTGTTTAAGTTACTAACTATCTATGGGATGATATTGTTATATTCAAGTACAAAAATAAAATATTATGTTAAATTTAGTATTATTTGAGCCAGAAATTCCAAACAACACTGGTAGTTTGATTCGTCTGTCAGCTAATATGGGATGCAGTCTACATTTAATCAAACCATTTGGTTTTGAAATTACTGATAAGCGTCTAAAGAGGGCAGGACTTGATTATAAAGAACTTGCTAACGTCACTGAGTATGAAAATTTACAAGATTATCTAGACAGAGCCAAACCTGAAAGAATTTTTGCAGTAGAGACAGGCTCAAATAAAAAATACACCGATGAAGCATATCAATCGGGAGATTCATTTTTGTTTGGTCCTGAAACTAAAGGTCTGCCAGAGGATGTAGCTAACCAATTCAATAGAGTTTCTTTGCCAATGCAAGATGGCTCTCGCAGTCTAAATCTTGCTAATTGTGTCTCGATCGTAGCGTATGAAGCTTGGAGGCAGATTGGATTTGTGGGCAGTAAGAATTTATAAAATGAATATAAAGTCAGGTTTTAGTGATGTACTTGTACACTCTTGGAAGGGTTGAGTAATTACTTGAGACTTGTCAATTGATTAGCGTTAGTGAAATCCCTAATATTAAGTGCTTTTTTTCCTGCTAACTGAACCGCATCCAAACTCAATACGCCATTACCAGTAGCAACAGTACATTCTCC
>CAJVCK010000064.1 GCA_910595805.1 uncultured Candidatus Thioglobus sp.
AAGTTTCTTCTCGTTAAGAGAATTTGAGCACCCTTATATTTTGGATTATTGAGAACAAAGTCAGGGTTGATTGGGCGTTTAGAGTTATCCATGCCAACCTCACCATGGTCGAGATAACGCCACTCATCAAACAAGTTAGGCCCAAAACCGCTACGTTTTATTGATTTTAGAAATTGCTTTGGAATGATTGCATCAGTGTCAATGTTTGCACGATCAAGTGGCATGGTGATAGAAGATAAAGTGGTAAATCTTTTCATATCTAAACCCCTGAAATGTGACCTGCAATAGCACTTGCCGCGGCAATTGCTGGGCTAACTAAATGGGTAAAGGACCCCTGGCCTTGTCTACCTTCAAAGTTTCTATTTGAGGTGCTTGCACATCGTTCACCTACTTCAAGCCTATCAGCATTCATTGCGAGACACATTGAACAGCCTGGTTCGCGCCACTCAAAACCAGCATCAGTAAATATTTGATCAAGTCCCTCAGCTTCAGCCTGTTGTTTTACAAGACCTGAACCGGGAACAACAAGTGCAAGTTTAACGTTGTTTGCAATTTTCTTGCCTTTGGCAACTGCAGCAGCTGAGCGTAAATCTTCAATTCGTGAGTTTGTACAAGAGCCGATAAAAACTTTGTCAATTGCAACAGAACTCATCGAAGTATTGGGCTCCAAATGGATATAATTTAATGCATTTCTAATACTTTCAGCTTTGACAGGATCAACTTCTTTTTCAGGGTCAGGCGTTGAGCCATTGATGTCGACTACCATTTCTGGTGAGGTCCCCCAAGTTACTTGTGGCTTAACAAGGGAAGCATCTATTAAGATTGTTTCATCAAAATGAGCGCCTTCGTCACTGTGTAAAGTTTTCCAATAAGCAACAGCTAAATCCCAGTTTTCTCCTGTAGGTGCAAATGGTCTTCCTCTAACGTATTCTACGGTCTTCTCGTCGACAGCAACCATGCCAACCTTTGCACCAGCTTCGATTGACATATTGCACAATGTCATTCTACCTTCGATACTCATATTCTCAATTGCTGTACCACAGAATTCAATGGCATAACCGGTAGCACCAGCTGTGCCAATTTCACCAATCACATAAAGTGCAATATCTTTAGCACTGATATGTTTTCCTAAATTTCCATTGACTTCAATTTTCAGATTTTTAGCTTTGCTTTGCCAAAGACAACCTGTGGCAAGTACATGCTCAACCTCTGAAGTTCCAATACCAAAAGCAAGTGCACCTAATGCCCCATGAGTTGTGGTATGTGAATCACCACACACAATACTCATACCTGGCAGGGTTGCTCCTTGTTCTGGCCCGATAACATGGACGATTCCTTGACGGATATCATTCATTTGAATTTCATTGATTTCGAAGGTTTCACAATTTTTGTCTAAGGTTTCAACTTGCAATCTGGAAACAGGATCACTAATACTACTAACACCATTTGATCTTTCAGTTGTTGGGACATTGTGATCGGGCACAGCTAAGTTGGCTTTATTTCGCCAAGGTTTTCTTCCTGACATTGTTAGCCCCTCAAATGCCTGCGGGGAGGTTACTTCGTGGATAAGTTGGCGATCAATATAAATAAGAGTGGCGCCATCTTGTTCTCGAACCACGTGTGCACCCATTAGTTTGTCATAGAGTGTTTGAGCCATTATTCATAAGCAATACTTGATAAAATGACCATTTTACAGTGCTAAATTAACCCACAATATAGAAATATGGAACAGGAATTTACGTTACTAGATAATAGATTTATCCTTTTTTTGAATATTTAAGGTCTTATATTTTATGTGCGGTATTTGTGGCCAGTTTCGTTTCGATGGAGAAAACGTTTCTCCAAAGTCTCTCACTAGTATGATGTCTAAACTTGCTAGAAGAGGCCCCGACTCAAATGGTAAATGGCTTGAAAGTAATATTGGTTTCGGTCATCAACGCTTAAGTATTATTGATTTATCAAGCCATGGCAACCAACCAATGGTGGATGATCTTCTTAAATTAACACTGGTTTTTAATGGAACGATTTATAACTATAAATCACTTCGTAGCGAGTTAATCGGCAAAGGTTATTCATTTTCTTCAAATTCTGACACCGAAGTCATCATCAAGGCTTACCATTACTGGGGTGAAGATTGCGTCAAGTATTTTGATGGCATGTTTGCCTTTTGTATGTGGGACAAATCTAATCAGAAGCTGTTTATTGCTCGTGATCGAATAGGTATCAAACCTCTCTATTATAATTTATCCAATAAAGCATTTACTTTTGCTTCTAATTCACAGGCTTTATTAACTCAAGAGCTTGATAAAAGTGTTAACCCTATTGCATTACAGCAGCAGCTATCTCTTCATGGAGTTGT
>CAJVCK010000065.1 GCA_910595805.1 uncultured Candidatus Thioglobus sp.
CCTAGAAAGAACCTTCTTTAGCGCCAGCAATAATTGCCTCAATCTTTGCAGCAACTGATTCAGCCATCTCTTTAGGACCTGGTGGTAAGTTTAATACACTCATTACATCAGGGTTCATGCTAAACATTCTAACTTTACCATCTTTACCTTCAACTACAGCAATTTTACAAGGCAGGATTACTGTAAAGCGATCATCAACATCGGCAATCTCGCCAGCTGTTTTTGCATCACAAATATTGTGAATACTTAAGTGTCTGTATGGTTTGCCAGTTACGTTTCCAATTTGCTCACTAAGTGGAAACATCGCAACATGAAGAATAGATTCGTTAGTTGCCATAGACTTGATTGATTCGTCAACTTCTTTACCAGTGATACCTTCATCAACTTCAGTGATTTGAACCATAGCCATGAATTGCTCAGGAATGATTTGCACTTTTTCTTGTGCGTTCACTTGAGTGATAAGCAGCGAGCTCATCATTGTAAAAAGTATAGATAGTTTAGTTTTCATAGTTTCTCCTCAGATTAGGGTTTAAAGTTGTACATTTTAACATGTTTGTTATTTATAAAAAACATATGTTATGCTCTGTGCTAATTATACTGTATTTATATTAGAAGTCAATTATATTATAATATAATTAAGTATAAGATATATTAAATATCAAAATTGGTATTAATAAAATAATTATGTTATATTAATTCGTAATTATTCAAATTAAAAAAATTATGATAAAACATTATTTGTCAATTTTATTTTTATTTATAGTTGTTAATACATCTGCGAAAAGTAATATAGTTGATGGCAATAAAATGCTTGAAACTATTAACGAAGAGATTGTTAATATTGACACCGTACAACTCAAAGAGTTACTTGATAAAGATCCAAAAACCGTTTTGATTGATGTGCGAACTCGTGATGAAATCGTTCAATTAGGCACTATTCGTCGTGGTCACAATCACAATGTTGTTAGAGGTTGGCTAGAGTTTCAAATTGGAGAGTACGCTGTTGATTACGACACACCTATTATTGTTTATTGCGGGCTGAATCTTCGCTCACCATTAGCCGCTAAGGCTTTGATGGATATGGGTTATACCAATGTTAAGAATTATTCTGACGGCTATTTTAAATGGAAAGAGGTTGGACTACCTGTTACAGTAAGCGATAATGCACCAATGAGTGCATTGTATTCATTACCAATCAAGGTTACTGAAGGTGTTTATTCAGCCATTGGCGCAACCCAGCCTGCCACTTATGAAAATGGCAATCACAATAACAACCTTTCATTTGTGGTAACCACAGATGGCGTACTCGTGTTTAATGCAGGTGGTAGTTATTTATTGGCAAAGGCTATGCATGATGAAATTAAGAAAGTGACAGATCAGCCTGTTAAGCATGTAGTGTTTGAAAATGCACAAGGCCATGCAATATTAGGTGCACCATATTGGAAAGAACAAGGTGTTAATATAATTGCACATAAACTAACACTCGATATCATTGTTAAAAAAAGCGATGAGATTTATCAGCGTGCAGAAAGGCGTTTGCGTGATAAGATTGTTGGTTCAGCAGTGATTAAGCCAGATCAAATATTTGACCAAGGGTTGAATATTACCATGGGGAAAACTGTTATTGAATTAAAACACTTAGGCGCTTCACACTCTCCTGATGACGTGCAGTTGTGGCTACCAGCACAAAAGTTACTAATTAGTGGAGACATTACATTTAACGAACGACTGCTGCCTATTTTAAGCCATACCGATACCGAAGGCTGGATTGAGACTTGGAGTAAGGTAGAGGCTCTAGAGCCAAATATTATTATTCCTGGTCATGGTGGCCCGACTGATTTAGAGACTACTACTAAATTCACAAAGGATTATTTAACCTATATGCGTACCGAGGTTGAAAAGGTTTTGGATGATGATGGTGGTTTAAATGAAGCTTATGCGATTGACCAGACCAAATACCTTGATTGGGGTACTTATAATGAGCTCCACAGGCAAAATGCTTCACGCATATTTAAGCATATGGAGTTTGAGTAATGATTAGACTGATTCATGTTTTCGTAATTTGTATTGCATTTAGTGCGCAATACTCTTATGCCAATATTATCGAACCAGGGAAGATTGTTGGAGGTAAGATATCTGAGTTACCTGAATGGTTTAAAGAGAGTTTTCTAGACATCCCTGAAGACATCGAAGAGGCGGCTGATGAAAATAGGCATTTAATGCTTTATATGCATTTAACTGGCTGTCCGTATTGTTACAAAATGGTAGAAGAGGGTTTTAAAAACCCTGACAACACCACAATCATTAAAGACAATTTT
>CAJVCK010000066.1 GCA_910595805.1 uncultured Candidatus Thioglobus sp.
AAAGTAAGATAATCAATGATTTGAAATCTCAATTATCGCAAATTGCTAAACATGATGCGTATGTTTTAATGAGAGGTGAATCAGGAACAAATAAGGAACTATTAGCAAGGTATCTTCATTCACTTAGTTCACGTTCTGATAAACCTTTTTTAACCGTAAATGTTTCAACACTAAATAGTGAAAATCCACAAAAAGAGCTATTTGGTTTTGTGACAAATAATCAAATTCAAGAAGGTTTACTAGATAATGCTACAGAGGGTACATTGTTTATTAACGACATTGGGGAACTCAGTACAAACCTACAATCTTATTTTCTTGATGTATTAAAAACAAAACAATACACACGAATAGGTGGTTCTAAACCTATAAACTTGAATATCAGGGTAGTTGCGGCGACACGTTACGATATCGAACTATTAATAAAGGAAGGTGTGTTTATTGATGAATTGTATTATTTAATGAATGTGTTACCAATAAATATTCCTTCGTTACATGAACATTTCGAAGATATTCCTGAATTGCTTGAATACTATGTAAATCAATTTATAGAGTTTGAATCACTTCCATATAGAAAATTTAGTGTCTCGGCACAAAATCGTTTACGAAGCTATAAATGGCCAGGAAATGAAAGTGAATTGAAAAATCTCGTTCAACGTTTGTTAATCATGGGGACAGAAGAAATAATTAATGTGGATGAAATTGAATCATATTTAAAAAAATCTGAAGTACATGAAAAACAATATAATACTGAAATATTTAATTTAGATCTTCCGTTGCGAGATGCTAGAGAAAATTTCGAAAAAGCATATCTTATGTATCAATTAGAAAAAGCAAATGGTAATGTTAGTAAATTAGCAAATGAGATTGGTATCGAGCGTACACACCTTTATAGAAAACTAAAAACACTGGGAATTAATTTAAAATGAAAATCATTATTCTCGGGGCCGGCCAAGTAGGCTCATCTGTAGCTGCTAACCTTGTAAATGAGGATAACGATATAACCTTGGTTGATGTCAATCCAATAGCGTTACAATCAATTAGTGAACGTTTTGATTTAAGGACAGTTACTGGAGTAGCATCTCACCCCTCAATACTTGAGAAAGCTGGCGCGAAAGATGCCGAAATGATTTTAGCTGTCACAAATTGTGATGAAGTAAATATGATCGCTTGCCAAGTTGCCTATACACTATTTCATACACCAACAAAAATTGCACGAATTAGGGAAATAGAATATTTAAAAAATCATCCTTTGTTTGCCCAAGAAGCATTACCAGTAGATGTCCTTATTAGTCCTGACAGATTAGTTACAGAACAAATACAACAATTAATAAAACATCCAGGTGCACTTCAAGTACTCGATTTTGCCGATGGAAAAGTGCAAATGGTTGTTATACGTGCTTCCTATAGTGGTGTTTTAGAAGGACTCTCGCTTCGTCAATTAAAAGAAAGACTTAAAGATATCGAATATAAAATTGCCGTTATCTATAGTAGCGGGAAACCTATAATTCCTAATGCTGACACTGTAATCAAAGCTGATGATGAAATATTTTTTATCAGCTCACAAAAATCAATGGACAAACTTTTACAACACATTCGAATTAAAGACAAACCTCTCAAGAATATTATGATATCTGGTGGTGGTAATATCGGCTTACGTTTGGCTGAATCATTAGAAAATGAATATAAAATAAAGTTACTAGAATTGGACCCAAATAAAGCATCGCGTGCAGCTGAAAAACTAAAAAATACTATTGTATTAAATGGTGATGCTACAGATGAAGAATTATTAGACGAAGAAAATATAGACAATTCTGATGTATTCTGTGCTTTAACTAATGCAGACGAAGTTAACATAATTTCTTCGATGCTTGCAAAACGGCTTGGAGCAAGAAAAGTAATGGCTCTAATTAATCGAGCGGCATATGTAGATCTTGTACAAAGTAATACAATCGATATTGCTATTTCACCTCAACAAGCAACTATAGGTAGTTTGCTTGCACATGTCAGAAAGGGAGATGTTGTAGTCGTACACTCTTTAAGAAGAGGCGCTGCTGAAGCTATAGAAGCTATTGCTCATGGAAACGAATCATCATCTAAAGTAGTCGGGAAAAAAATACAAGATATAGAATTACCAGAAGGAACAACAATTGCAGCTATAGTTCGTGGGGAAGATGTACTAATGGCTAAGAAAAAAATAATAATAGAAACGAATGATCATCTAATTTTGGTTGTATCGGACAAAAAACATGTTAAAAAAGTTGAATCGTTGTTTCAAGTGGACATTACATTTCTGTAAATTAAGATAAACTAAGAGAG
>CAJVCK010000067.1 GCA_910595805.1 uncultured Candidatus Thioglobus sp.
AATATCATTCGTTATTTTATGACGATACCTGAGGCAGTAGAGTTAGTGATTCAAGCAGGTGCTATGGGTTTGGGTGGTGATGTGTTTGTACTTGATATGGGTAAGCCGGTGCGTATTGTTGATTTGGCCAAGAAGATGATACATCTTAGTGGGTTGGAGGTAAAAGATGAGTCTAATCCTAATGGTGATATTGAGATTAAATACACAGGATTAAGGCCTGGTGAGAAACTCTATGAAGAGTTACTGATTGGTGATAATGTGAGCAAGACGAATAATCCACTCATCATGCGCGCTGAAGAAGATATGTTGCCCTGGGATGAGTTAGAGCCAATATTGAATGACTTACAAATTGCAATTACAGGTTGTGATCAAAAGAAATTGCGTGAGCTTTTGATTCAGATTGTTCCAGGCTTTAAACCGCAGTCAAAGATTGTGGATGTGCTTTATGACAATGATCACCAATAAGTAACATCAAGAAAATATGAGCTTTAGTCTTTCAAATTTGACAAATAGTATCTAACGTCATAAAATATCAACCATGGATATAAATTTTAGATGGGATTTAGAAAAAAATAAAACTCTCATTCAGGATAGAGGGCTGTGTTTTGAAGATGTTGTTAGTACTATTTATGAAGATAAAATCATAGATATAATCAAGCATCCAAATCAAGCAAAATACCCTAATCAATCAATTTATATTGTTGAGTTAATGGGTTATGTATGCATGGTTCCACATATTAAAAATGATAACGAGATTTTCTTAAAAACTATCATTCCAAGTAGAAAAATGCATAAAAAATACAAGGGGTAATTTATGAAATTAGACAAATACGAACTAGAGTTATTAAAAGATATTGAGTCTGACAAAAATATTGAACAGGTTGATGATTACGAAGATGAGGTTTTTGCTGCCAAGATAGCCGCTAAAAATTTCTTAACAAAAACTAAAAATATCAATATTCGCATTGCTGAATACGACATGCTCATGCTGAAGAGAAAAAGTGCAGAAGTGAATATTCCGTATCAAACTATTTTGTCTTCATTGATACATCAATATGTTGATAATAAGGTTGATATTAAGTTGTAACAATGAGTAAGGTTTTTACTAGTTAGGACTATTAGATATTTTATAACTTAGAAAAACACTATTTTCAAATCTATTCAACCGTTACTGACTTAGCTAAATTACGAGGCTGATCAACATCAGTTCCTTTAATAAGGGCTACGTGATAGCTAAGTAGTTGCAAGGGGATGGTAAAGATGATTGGTGCGGTAATTCTTCCGAGGTTAGTGGTTGTTGGCACTATCGTCATGCCTTTCATTGACGCAACTTGTGCAGCTTCATCTTCAAAGACAATCATTTTTGAGCCTCTAGATTTAACTTCTTGGAGATTGGACTTAAGCTTATCCAAAAGGTTGTCATTCGGTGCTACGGCAATGACTGGCGTGTCTTTGTCAATCAGCGCAATAGGGCCATGTTTAAGTTCACCCGCTGGAAAAGCTTCGGCGTGGATGTAGCTGATTTCTTTAAGCTTAAGCGCGCCTTCCATAGCAATAGCGTGCATGGTGCCTCTGCCCAAAAATATGGCGTTAAATTTATCTTTAAAGGTTTTGGCAAGCTCCTTAATCTGGTCTTCTTGCTCAAGGGTTTTTTTGATTAAGCCTGGCAGGCGATTTAACCCGTCAACAATCGTTGCTTCTTGTTGTTTAGATACTTGCTTGTGGCAGCGTCCAACAGCTACTGACAGTAGTGCCAGTGATACCAGTTGGGTGGTGAAGGCCTTGGTGCTAGCTACGCCAATTTCAGGACCTGCATGGGTTAAGAAAGTAAGCTCTGATTCACGCGTGAGTGATGATTCTGCTGAGTTGCAAATTGTTAGTGTGTGAATGTTCTTATCTTTGCTGCGCTTCTTAACTGCTTTAAGCGCTTCTAGCGTATCTGCCGTTTCACCACTTTGAGAGATGGTGATAAATAATGTGTCTTCAAGAATGATTGGGTTGCGGTAACGGTATTCACTTGCCACTTCAATATGAGTGGGAATTTTAGCAATATCTTCTAACCAATACTTGGCTACCAAGCCAGCGTTATAGCTAGTGCCACAGGCAATAATTTGAATGTGCTTGGTGTTTTTAAAGATCTCTTTGGCTTTATGTCCAAAAGCAGAGGGTAGTACTGTGTCTTTAGTAACGCGCGATTCTAGCGTGTCACGTATGGCTTGTGGCTGTTCAAAGATTTCTTTAAGCATATAGTGGTCATAGCCACGCTTAGAGGTTTGACCGCTTTTAAGATTTGAGGTTTTAATTTCTCGCT
>CAJVCK010000068.1 GCA_910595805.1 uncultured Candidatus Thioglobus sp.
TATTGAACTTAATCCATCTAGATTTTCAGTGTCATTGCGTTCGCCGATCCAATTTGAGCGAATATTATCTAAACCTTTACGTAAATCAATTTTCACACTAGGGTCGGTGTACACACCTGAGGTGTCATATACATGGATTGGGTCATTTTTCTCAGCCAATTCACCAATGGTATCGGTTAGCGTGATCTCACGCATAGGGACTTGAATATCAGCTCGTGAACCCTCGACATAGATTTTTTGAGAGTTAGGAAAAGGCTGGATGAATGCCTCTTTGACATTTGACATTGTTTTTAACGTTTTGTTTGCTGTGCTCATTGTTGTATAATCGGTTAAATTATTAAGAAATAATTATTAAAAAAAATCAAGATGTCCATTTTAACCCATAGACCACGTCGCATGAGAAAACACGCATATACCCGTGAATTAATGCGTGAAAATACACTAACCACAGATGACTTAATCTTTCCTATCTTTGTCGTAGAAGGTGAAAATCAACGCCAAAGCATTGATTCTATGCCAGATATCGAGCGTTTGAGTATTGATCAACTGCTAATTGAGGCGGGTGAATTGGTAGAGCTAGGTATTCAAGCAGTCGCCCTATTCCCAGTGGTATCAGAAGACAAAAAGTCATTAGACGCTGAAGAAGCATTCAATGAAAATGGTCTAGCACAACAAGCTGTTCGCGCACTCAAAGCAAACCATCCGGCATTGGCAGTTATTACTGATGTGGCATTAGACCCGTTTACCACGCATGGGCAAGATGGCTTAATCGATGACAGTGGCTATGTGCTGAATGACGAAACTACCGAGATTTTAGTAAAGCAAGCTTTATCACATGCACAAGCTGGTGCAGATATTGTGGCACCATCAGACATGATGGATGGTCGTATCGGTGCGATTCGTGATGCTCTAGAAGAAAATGATTTTATTCATACCAATATATTGGCTTACTCTGCCAAATATGCATCAAATTACTACGGGCCTTTCCGAGATGCGGTTGGCTCTGCTAACAACTTAGGAGAATCTAGTAAAGAAACCTACCAGATGGATCCTGCTAATGCTAATGAAGCTCTTCGTGAAGTTAGTTTGGATATTGAAGAAGGTGCTGACATGGTGATGATTAAACCAGGTCTGCCTTACTTGGATATTGTTTATCAAGTTAAACAAACCTTTGGCATGCCAACTTTTGCCTATCATGTTAGTGGCGAGTACGCCATGTTAAAAGCAGCTAGCCAAAATGGCTGGATCAATGAGCGCCCAGTTGTACTTGAGACCTTACTTGCTTTTAAACGAGCTGGTGCTGATGGAATACTGACTTACTATGCCAAGCAAGTAGCTAAGTGGTTGAAATAGATTAAATTTTTTTATATTAAAATATAATAATATTCTTATATAGTTTATAAAACACTGTATAATGAGGCCCTATAATTAATTATCTCTCAGGAGTTTACAATGGAAAATAAATCACCTTTCATCGCAGTCGTACTTGCGATTACTTTAATTGCAGGCTATTTCTTTTATAACGATAAGATTACCAATCTTGAAGCGGATATTGATACTATTACTAACGAATACAACGAAAAAATTGTTGAGGCTAAAGCTAATATCGTTACCGATGCTGAAACAAACAAATCAGAAGAGACTACTGCAGATAATGCATCAACATTAGAAGACCTGAATAATCAGCTGATCAAAGTTCGTTCAGAATTACAAAAAACACAAGAAAAACTATCACTTGCAACTGGAAAAACAACTGTATTGGGCGATGAAATGTCACAAATGCATGATGCCAGAGGAGAAGTCAAATCATTGAACACCACCTTAAAAGGCGCTCAAAAAGCGTTAGACCTTTCTTCTAATGAGCTAACTCAGCTTAGAAATATTTTTAAAACTCAAAACAAACTTAACATTCAAAACAATATTGATCGTATTTACAAACTTGAAGACTCGGCTAAATCTATTGCGATTAGCGGTTTGATAGTACCTGTTATTGGTGTAGCAACTTTGATTGGTTACACCAATGAAGAAATTAAAAATTATTGTAGCAATATTCAAAACACAATGGAACTAGAAAAGAAAGTATTAGGAAAAGTGGTTTCAATTAATGACGAGATGAACCAGTTGTATCAGGCTCGATGCATTGCAGAGGAAATTAAAAAATAGTAAGCTATAACCTATTCTTTATCAAATCTTCAACCACTTCTGGCTCTGCTAGAGTGGATGTATCACCTAAGTTCGAGTAATCATTTTCAGCAATCTTTCTTAAGATTCGACGCATAATCTTGCCACTACGTGTTTTT
>CAJVCK010000069.1 GCA_910595805.1 uncultured Candidatus Thioglobus sp.
CAATATAGGTGCTGCCAGCAATACCTGTGCTAGCAGCAATCGCGGTATCTTCATCGATAACAACATTATGAGCAACATGTATTAGATTGTCTAGTCGCACACCATTGTGAATATAGGTGTCATCTAGTGTACCTCTGTCAATTGTGGTATTGGCTCCTATAGTGACATTGTCACCAATAATAACATTACCTAAATGAGCAATAGAATGCCAATGTTTGTTTACATCTCTTGCATTGCCAAAGCCTTCAGAGCCAATAACTGCACCAGGCGCAATAACGACCCGATTGCCAATTTTTGAACCTTGAAGAATAGTGACATTGGGTCCTATTATGCAGTTTTCACCAATACTCGTATTATCTTCAACAATAGTATTGCCACCCAAACTTGTATTGGTGCCAATGGTAACATTTGCACCAATACAGCAGCCAGATGCAATGTTTGCGTTGTTTATTTTTGTACTATGGTGAATGCCAATGGTGTGGTTAACATGATGTTTGAATAAGTGTGATACTTGTGCAAAAGCTAAATAAACATCTGACACAATGAGCGCATTTGTGGTGCAAGAATCTTTTAAAGATTCATGAATAATAACAGCACCCGCTTTGCTTTCTAATAAACTTTTACTGTATTTGTTGTTAACAACATAACTGAGCTGTTGAGCCTGTGCTTGTTCAATACTAGCCAGGCTGGAGATATTAAATTTGGCATCACCAATGAGTTCAGCATTGATTAACTTAGCAATTTCCCCCAAATTGTACATTATCTAAACAATCTTAAAAACTAGTACCCAGTGTAAATTCAATGGTTTTGGTTTGGTCACTTGCTTTTTTAACCAAAGGTTTGGCTGCATAAATACCTAAAGGGCCAATTGGCGTTAACCAAGAAAAGGCCACGCCCGTTGACACACGAACTTCATCAAAACCAATATTAGATGCTTTCTCTTCAACAGAGCCAGCATCAATAAAAGCACTCATACGCATATTTTTACTGTCATTAATAAACTTCATTGGGGAGATAATTGAGGTACCTGCAAGCATCGATAGTTCACCACCCTTGGCGATAGTGGTCCCTGTATATGTTGCACCTAAAGAGTTAAAGTCAAAGCCACGTACAGATGACGAACCACCGCCATAATAACGTTTAAAGAACGGCAATTCTTTGTCGCCATAACCTTGAGCCAAGCCAAGGTTACCATTAATTTTCCAAGTTAGATCATTGCCTAGTGGGTAATAGCTCTTATGCGATGCATCTAGCTTGTAATATTGAAAATCTGCAATTGGCAGAGTTAAATCAAAACTAACGTTGTTCTTGTATCCTTCAGTTGGATAATTGAAATTATCAAGTGTGTTGTTTGACCAGTTAAGATTGGTTTTAATTTCATTTTTATCATTACTGGCACACTGTGTAGGCTCGTAGGTGCTGAGCATGTCAGTTCCACAAGTGATGTTACGACTTGACACTCTAACATCTGCACCAATACGTGTATCTTTTGTTAGTGGTATACCATAGCCTAAGCTAAAGCCATTTTCATCAATTTTGTAAGAAGAAACGTCAAGTGCTGAACCATCTAGTGATTTGGTAAAAATACCGTAACTGACAGAGTGTTGATCTTCAGTAAAATATGGATCGGAGAAATAAAAACTCATCTCTTGCACCGCTGTTGAATTTGAAAAAGCTGCATTGAGCGTGTTACCCGTTCCTAAGAAATTATTCTCTTTAACCCCTGCATTGAATGAGGCGCCCGAACTATTAGAATGCGATATTCCGATAGAAAATGTACCCGTTTTAGTCTCTTCTACCGAAAAGTGAAGATTGATTTTATCATCGAATCCTTTAAGCCTTGAAACCTCCATTTTTACATCAGAGAAAAATCCTAGGCGTTTAATTTTATTGATTGATTCATCGAGTTCAGTGTTTGAATATAAACCACCTTCGTTGATGCCAATTTCCCGGCGAATAACTTCATCCTGTGTACGGGTATTGCCAACAATGGTAATACGATTAATATAAACTTTTTTATTCAATGAAATATCAATAGTCAAGTCAATAGTATGCGTCTTGGTATTTTCATGAGTGATAGGATTAATTTTGGCAAATGCATAACCTTGGTCAGCAAATACATCGGTAATGGCTTGAATACTTTCAATAACTTTCTTACGTTCAAACACATCGTTTTTCTTAACGCTTAAAAGTTCATTTAGGTCTTTAATGGATTGATTTAACAAGTCTCCCGTAAAAGCTATTGTTCCCACTTTATATT
>CAJVCK010000070.1 GCA_910595805.1 uncultured Candidatus Thioglobus sp.
TTCCATTTCCAATTCTCCAACTTTTTTTGTCAAAGCATTTATTTGACTATTCATCTTGTCTGTTTCAGATAATTTTTCATATTTATCTAGGATCATATTTTCTTGTTTTGTAAAAACAGGTTTGATGAGAAAAAAGTACAATAGAATAAAAATGCAAACAACTGCTACAATAATGATAAGACTAAGATAGTCTTTGATTGTTTTCGCCTCACCGGAAGCTGCTGCTTTGTTTTTAGAAAATAAATTTTTTAAATCCATTACAATTTACTCTTTAGTTTCCTTAGATATAATATCTTTTGCAATAACTGATATTTCAAAAGATTTTACATCGCGACTATTCTCTCCGCTTTTAACCGTTTTAACTTTCATATTAACAAGCGAGGCTTTTTCAATAGTTTCCCTGGAATTTAATGCATCGATTAAATCAATAATAGGGCGATCCTCTATTGATTGACCTTCTACTACAAGTGTATTGTAGTCTTGCTCAGAAGTACGAATGTTAACCAAAACGACATTTTTTGGAACTGCTTGGGTAATTTCTCTAAACATAATAAAACTACTTTTTGAATTTGATTTCAATTTTTGACCTTTAGATAAATCTTTCTCCAAATCTTTTTTGGCTTTTAACAGTTTTTGAAATTTTACATTTGCTTGTTCAAATTGCTGATTAATAACGTCGTAGTCAGCCAATTCTTGTTTGTTAGAAGTATATTTTCCAAAAGCAAACACTCCATACAGCACAAAAAGGAGCGCTAAACAAACAGAGGCTCCTATATAGATTATCTTTGAATACAAATCGGAGCGTTTTTTCTTTTTTACATTACTTCTATTGGGTAATAGATTAATGTTGCGCACCCCTGTTACAAATTTAAAATATCCAAACACGTCTAATCGTCTTGTAGCAAGACCAATTACAGCTGTAAACATAGAAGGATTTTCTTCCGCACTAGTTTTTTCTTTAAGCTGTTCGGGAATTGTTAGTTTATCAAAAGGAGAGTGAATAGACATATTCATATTCTCAAAACCTTTTTGCAATTCTTGAACTACGCCACTAATGGCAGGAAGGGGGGAGACAACTGTCAAATCTTTAATGGGTTGTGTTTTGTACTGATTTTCAAAACCTGCTAATGCTTGTTTAATTTGAACAGTAAAACGATTTAACACATCAATAAGCAGTTGATCAATATACCCACTACCCATTGCCCCTGACATAGTGGCTAGCAATTCCTTATCTTGCGGTCGAATAAATATATCAACTACATAGGGCGTTTCTTCTTGGAGAATTAAAATAAAATTTTCATTGTCACTAAATTCAAGAATAGCAAGTGGTCCTTGTTGCGATGAAGTCTTGGGTTGATTTAAGATTTGCGCCTCAAAAGCATTGCGCAAAGCAAAGCAGCGCACATCAACAATTACAGGTATAAGACCTGCCTGTCGAACAAGATCCGCATAAAGATTAACATCATCAATTTTAGATGCAACAAATAATACATCCATAATGTTGCGTTCTGTATGACGTTTAATAACTTGGTGAAAGATAGAATAATTTTCGAGTGCATCGGGTAATTGTGTTAAGTTTTCCCACAATGAATCAGTGGCAATGGCATTATTCATTTCTTCATCTGTCATTATAGGCATTTGAAGAACGCGGATGATAGCGCTCGAGACAGGAAGAGCTATAGCAGCATTAACAGTTTCAATCTTGGCAATTTGTAAAGCAGTTTGAATTTGCTCGACATAGATTTCAGGATTGGAGCGCAATAATTCTTCATTGCCATTCTCAACATTGCGATAACTAAATTTAGATAATGACCAACGATTTTGTTTTTCATTGAGTTGTGCTACTTTAACAGATGTAGGCGTAACTTCTATGCCAACAACTTCTTCTTGTGAAGCACTATATTTACTGATGAGATTAAAAAATAATTGACTAAAAGGCGCGAACAAACCTTTGCGTCCTTTTGTTGATCGCGTTGGAGCTTTGGTTGCTTTACTTTCTTTTCCTTTTTTCTTTCCAATTCCAAAAATCATAATAATTGTCGCTTAATAGTGAAAATTTAATCTAATTACCTCAAAAAAATGAATTTATCTTTATTTTTCCAATATATAGTGCATTTAATATTGATTTCTAATATGGCTGATATGACTATCTAGTTAAATTTTTTTATTATTTCTCATATTTGTGTGGGAAACAGTTGATTTGCATCAAATATGGTTAATAATTCTAATTTAATTAATGTAAACTAACATGAATTAGAT
>CAJVCK010000071.1 GCA_910595805.1 uncultured Candidatus Thioglobus sp.
TTATTCTTACGTCAATGGATCGATCAAATGGATCTCGATCAATCCCCGATAGTTGGTCAAGAATAAAGTCTCTGCTGATTGGATGGTTTTGATTATCAATAAAAAGCTGCAATAATTGCGTGTCAGCATAACCAAGTGTTATCTCTTTATTATCTTTAAGCAGGATTAGCGAGTCTTTGTTAAATGAATAAGGGCCAAACTCAAACAAGTTTGTTTCTGGCATTAGCGTTGTTTTTTTATATGATGACCTTCTAAGTAATGCATTAATTCTTGCAAGTAACTCTCGAGGGTTAAATGGCTTAGGTAGATAATCATCTGCACCGATTTCTAGACCAATAATACGATCAATATCTTCACCCTTAGCAGTTAACATCATAATGGGTATGTTGGATGCACCTCTCAGTCTTCTAGCGATAGAGAGGCCATCTTCTCCTGGCAACATAAGGTCTAACAAGATAAGATCCGGCTGGTTAGAACCCATCCATTTGTCCATTTCTAATGCATTCTCAACACTTTTGCTGTCAAACCCCTGCTCATTCAGATAACGCATTAACATGCGACAAATACCAGGATCATCATCAACAATTAATATTTTCTTATTGTCATTCATGGTTTTAATTATACGTCACTCAATCGTACTAGTAACAATTGGTAACAAACAGATACTAATTGATTTATTTTGGCAATGATCTGGTTACATTGGTCTCTTATACTAGCGCCAGTTTCAAAAAATAATTTAACAATTAAGGAGTAATAACATGAAAAAATTAAAAACACTTTTAACAGCATCAACTTTATTTTTAAGTACCTATGCTGCACAAGCTCATATTACTGAAGATGTAACTCATATACATGAGGGCGGGCAAATGCGTAGTACTATTCAAGCAATGTCTCCAGCAGACAGATTGAATTTTCAAGGAGAAATGCGCAGTAGTCTAGCAGGCATGTCTACAGAACAGAGGCACGCTTTTAGAGATAAAACGAGATCTGAACAAGGCATGGGTCAGGGCTTGAATCAAGGTCAAGGCAGTCAACATAGATATGGTGGCGGATCTGAAAGCACGGGGCAAGGCAATCAGTTCATGCATGGTTCTGGCTCTGGTGGTGGATTGAACAGCGGTTACGGTCGTGGATTTGGAAAGCGCTAGGAGTATACATATGAATAAGCTATTAACAACCGGTTTAATTGTATTATCAACTTCATCTTTAGCCTTTGTGGATAAAGCAGAAGTATTAAATGTTGAAGAAGTTTTCAAAACAAAATTTTATCAAATGCCTTATGAAGAATGCCGGACTGAAGATACGCCGGTTTATTCTGAAAAATCTGATAATTCATATACAGACGAGATTTTTGGTGGAATTGTGGGTGGTGTTATCGGCAATCAACTAGGCAGTGGTCGAGGCAATAATGTCATGACGGTGGCTGGTACATTACTAGGAGCTTCAATTGCTAGTGATAATGATCGTAATAGTGGAAGGATCGTGAGCTATAGACAAGTAAAGATTTGTGAAACTAAATATAAACATGAAAGCAAAGAAAGCGTAGATTATTATCTTGTAACCGCCAAGTATAACGATCGTAAATTCACCTTCAAATCATCTACATTGCCTGGCTCTATGGTTAAAGTAACCGTATCTCCTGATAATTAAAGTAATAATTGATAGAGAGTAATAACTAAGAGATGGTCTGTTAGTTGTTATTAATATAAATCCAATTACTGATTTGTTTACATAGTAATAAGTAAATCAAAATGAATGAAATTATCACTGTTAGACATTGAGTCTTTTGCGTTGTAGTAAGTATAACGGCTATCGGCACCATATTTAATAATGAATAAAAACGGCGACACTTGTGTCGCCGTTTTTATTTAAAATGTGATTTAGTGCGTTTCACGTGAAACAGAAATACATCACAAGCCTTATTATGCGAACTATTATTACCGCATATCCTTATGTAAATTTTAGCTAAACTGTGATCGACATGTATTAATTAAAGTAGATTTTTATTGATAATAGCAAAAGAATTATTACTGTAATTTTTTATATTGCGCATGATAAGTTTAAGATCAATTCGTCAGTGATTAAAAGCTATTGTTTTTTTGAATAAATTAGAATCATTTACAAAATAAATCTGTAGACAGCGTTGTCTTGTATTGTTAACGACTATTCATTGAGTGATGCAAGAAATGCTTCAGGCGATTAAGCGGGTTATTTTTTTTGAAGATTTGATTGAAAAATTACCAAACA
>CAJVCK010000072.1 GCA_910595805.1 uncultured Candidatus Thioglobus sp.
TTTATATCCAACTTAATGAATGCCATTTAGGTGCAACAATTCTAATCAAGGGTTCAAGAATGATGAAGTTAGATAAATTGGTCGATATTTTGTCGAAAAGCTCAATCTCTGCTTGACCTTTAGTTGAAAGATAGCGATAATTACGCTCCTGCGCTCGTAGCTCAACTGGATAGAGTACTCGGCTACGAACCGAGCGGTTGCAGGTTCGACTCCTGCCGAGCGCGCCATAAATTTAAAGTTTACTCTAAAGCATAAAACTCTTTGATAGAATGAGCTGAATATGATGACTCTTCCAAATATTATTACTCTATCAAGGATTGCATTAATTCCTGTCTTTGTAGGATTATTCTACCTACAACCGGGCTATTTAGAAGGAGCTCCTTTAGCCTTAATTAATAATGGAACTCCTTTACCCTGGATTAATAATGTCTTAGTTGTAATTTTTATCCTAATTAGTGCTTCTGATTTTTTAGATGGATTATTAGCTAGAAAACTTAATCAAATATCAGCATTTGGAGCATTTTTAGATCCAGTTGCAGACAAACTCCTGGTTTGTGTAGCTCTTGTTCTGTTAACAGATTATTATCACTCTTGGTTCATTACCATACCTGCAATTATAATTGTTTCAAGAGAAATCCTGGTCTCTGCACTTAGAGAGTGGATGAGTGATATAGGCAAAAAAGCAAATGTTGCTGTTTCATGGATTGGCAAATCAAAAACATTTATGCAGATGGTTGCTATACTGTTTCTTTTGCTTCAACAACCACTATTATTTTTTTCATATAATCAGATCAATATTGCGGGAAAAGTTCTTTTATTTACGGCTACAATTCTTACCCTTTGGTCAGGTATAAAATATCTAATTGCAGGTTTAAAAACATTTGACAGTTAGAAAAAAAACACTATAATTTCAATCCTTATGCGGGAATAGCTCAGTTGGTAGAGCATCACGTTGCCAACGTGAATGTCGCGAGTTCGAATCTCGTTTCCCGCTCCAAATTCTAACTGTTTGCGTTGGCCTGTGTGAACAGGCTTTTTTATTTTTAAGTTGAATTGGCTGGGTAGCAAAGCGGTTATGCAGGGGCCTGCAAAGCCTTATAGACCGGTTCGACTCCGGTCCCAGCCTCCACCATAAAAAAGCTCGATTTAAATCGAGCTTTTTTCTTTTAAATATTGTTACTTATATAATCATATTTGTACAGCAATCATATAGACTGCTGTGCCGGTAATAATGCTGAGCAATGCGTTTCTTTTATATAGATGAAAAACGACAGTCACTAGTATCGCTATAAAAGTATAAACGCCTTCAAATGAGAGATAGTTAACCCCTTTAAGCATGTATATAACAAGAATTGTCATGATCATTGGTGGTGTATTTTTTGCAATAAAATTGATCAATGCTCTTTCTTGACCACGACTAAAAAGCACGAAAGGTGTCAACCTTGTCGCGTAAGTTGCGACTGTCATCACTAGCATTACTAATAATAAATAGCTTATATCAGTCATTTTGCTTCGATTTGATAAATCGTAAAATAATTATTGTGGTTATTGATAAAACAATCGCCGCCAGAAGCATGTGCTGAAAAAACAATATCAGCGCAATACAGGAAGAGCCAAAAGCCACAACGAATGGCAACGGCTTTCTGACCTTTAGCCATTGCTCAATTAACAAAACAGTAAAGAGCGCAGTAGCAGCAAAATCCATACCCTCGGTATTGAAATTAAGAGAGCTACTTGCCAAAGCACCGATGGAACAACCGAGCACCCAGTAACTTTGAGAAAACAAGGTAATCAAAAAATAATAACGTTCCCTATTAAACTCTTTCGGAACTTTTATTGTTGTCATTAATGCATAAGTTTCATCGGTCAAACCAAAAATTAGATAGAACTTTCTTAAACCCCATGAACCAAAACTATTTAACAGTGCCAATCCATAAAATAAATGACGAGAATTAAGAAAAAAAGTAGAAATTGCGATTTCAAATAAACCTACACCTGCACCTAACATACCCACTGCCATGAATTGCGCCGCACCAGCATAGACACAAATCCCCATCAAGGTTGCGAAATACCAAGGATAACCAAGCTCTTGGAACAAGATTCCAAAAGCAATCCCTAATGGCAGAAAACCAAAAAGAATTGGTAAGGTGGTTTTTATTACGCTACGAATCATTGGCGCAATTATAACTGTAGCTCACTTTAGAATGTAATTAG
>CAJVCK010000073.1 GCA_910595805.1 uncultured Candidatus Thioglobus sp.
AAAAACCAACGAAACTGATATTACAGTTGAACTTAACCTGTACGGTACAGGCAAAGCTAATATTGACACAGGCGTGCCTTTTTTAGATCACATGCTTGACCAAATAGCTCGCCATGGCTTAATGGACTTAACCATTAAATGTGATGGTGATACTGAAATTGATGATCATCATAGTGTTGAAGATATCGGCATTACACTTGGCCAAGCTTTTTTTCAGGCTGTTGGAGATAAAAAAGGATTTACTCGTTATGGGCACTCATATGTACCATTAGATGAAGCGTTATCTCGTGTTGTGTTAGATCTTTCTGGTCGTCCAGGTTTGGATTTAAATGTAAGATTTACTCGCGCCTTGATTGGCACATTTGATGTAGATCTATTCTCTGAATTTTTTACAGGTTTTGTGAATCATGCTTTGGTAACGCTACATATCGACAATCTAAAGGGGGTTAATTCACATCATCAAGCAGAAACCATCTTTAAGGCGTTTGGTAGAGCGTTAAGAATGGCGATTACACCTGATGAGCGTCAAGCAGGAATTATTCCTTCAACTAAAGGCTCTTTATAGAGGTTTATAATGATGCAAAGTATTGCAATTGTCGATTATGGCATGGGCAATGTGCGCAGTGTGCAAAAAGCCATTGAGCATGTTGCTCCAAATGATCAGATATTTCTTACAAACGATGCCAATTTGATAAGCAATGCAGATCGTATTGTCTTTCCCGGACAAGGGGCAATGGGTGCTTGCATGCAGGCACTTAATGAACATGGACTAGTTGATGTTATTAAAAAATCTGCACAAGAAAAACCTTTTTTAGGAATTTGCTTGGGATTGCAACTCTTGTTCGATCATTCTCAAGAGAATGACGGTACAGATGGGCTATCGATTATTCCTGGAAATGTGACCAAGTTTGCAAGAAATGACTTGAAAATTCCACATATGGGCTGGAATACCGTTAAACAATCGATAGACCATCCACTTTGGCATAATATCGACAATAATTCTAGATTTTATAGTGTTCATAGCTATTACGTCTCCGAAGCTGATCCTGCAGTTGTTGCCGGCGTTACCAATTATGGAATAGATTTTACTTGTGCGGTGGCGAAAGATAATATGTTTGCCGTTCAGTTTCATCCTGAGAAATCTCAACATGACGGTTTGCAATTACTAACTAACTTTGTTAATTGGAAGGTTTAGCTAGCTTTTAATTGGCTAACACAGTGCATAACGTTGGCATGATATCCACTGCCAAAGATATTCAAATGGTTTAGATAATGGTAAAGCATATACAAAGGTTTTCTTTGTTCAAAGCCTTGGTCAAATGGGAATTCTTGCTCATAGGCATTATAGAATTCTTCGGTAAATCCACCAAACATAAAGGTAAGAGAAAAATCTATTTCACGATGACCAAAATAACAAGCTGGATCAATAAAATAAGGTCCGGAATCTGTACTCATCACATTGCCTGACCATAAATCACCATG
Organism: uncultured Candidatus Thioglobus sp.; assembly: GCA_910595805.1. Next base: position 1,483 of record CAJVCK010000073.1, read on the forward strand.
AAGTAGGGCGGGAGTAATATCAACATCTATCAAGCTTGGTAGAGTATCTTTAACAGCCATCAATGATTGATAATCAACGCGATTTAAATGTCCATTGGTATTTGCCAGATTGATTTGAAATAGCAATCGATAGTTCCAAAAAAAATCTATCCAATTGTCAATATGTTTGTCTGACGCGTTTAATTGAGGAGTAGTGCCAATGTGATTATCCACATTAAGGCCGTAATAATCTTGTGTAATTCTATGTAGGGATGCCAAGTCCCTTCCTAATTGTGCTTGATTGGATTGTTTGAATCGTTCCTCAATCCATTCAAGAATTAAACAGTGTTCACAACTTGCTAAAACCTTGGGTGTATATATTGTGCTGCCCAACATGCGCAACATATTAGCCTCATTTATTAGCTGTTGTGATGAGGTTGATTGGTATTTAACAAAGAGTATTTCATTATTAGATAGTGTTATCTTATAAGCTTCAAAGATCCCTGTACCAATAGAATATTTACTAATTATTGAATGTTTTAGATGCTGTTCGATTAGGGTTTCTAACGGAGCAGTCATATTATTAATTGGACTTTTGTTCCAGGCAACGAATATAGGCTTGATGGTCCATCGCTGTATTATTTTTTTGTGCAGAAAAAATCATCTCTGCAATACAATCCATCATTTGATGTTCCGCTTCATGTGCATCGCTATATTTATTTAATATTTTCTGATAAATTTCATTAATG
>CAJVCK010000074.1 GCA_910595805.1 uncultured Candidatus Thioglobus sp.
ATATAGTGATTGCGATAAGTTTAGTATTCGATTTAAGAACTTTGATTACAGAATAGATGGTGTAGTCAAACAAGTGCTTGGTGTCGAGAAGATTGGTAACTTGTAAAAGTGATTAGGTTTTTAATTCTTTTTTTCATTTCAATATATAGCCATGTTGCTCTTGCTTGGATTGGAGGTGGTGCTGGTGTAAGTCTTACACCTGAAATTCAGACGATTCTCAACAACTCTTTGGTTGTAAGTGAGCAGCTCTCTCCTGACAGTAAATCTAAGGCAACTTTACACAGGTCAAATAAGAGTCTAGAAGAGGGCGAGATTGCCGATGAAGTCTTAAAAATTACCTCTTTAGATGGCACCGTATGGCTGTATGAGGGCTATGGAATGATGTTTGATAAATTTAAGTTCATTAGTGATAATCAATTAATCATAACAATGTGCAGCTCTACTGTCTGTGGCACGTTGGTATTTGATAACAAAACAAATGCAGTTACTCAGCTTGGCGGTGGAGAATACACCCTTATTGACAACGAACAAATCAAGCTATCTGGGGCAAAACTTTATGATGATCTGGGTGCGTTTTGGATAAGTAAAGTAGTTGACTACCAAGGGAACTTAATCAAAGTCCTGCCAGGAGGTAGTAAGCATTGGAAATGCATCCCGTTAAAAAGCATCCTAAACAGTCAAACCAAAGAGAAACATCCGAAGTTAAAGCAAAGTATGGATGATTGTATTTATGTTGATAGATAACAACTTATGAATAAAACAACATTACTCGCAGCCACTTTATTTCTGTCGTCAATCTCATTTGCCGGCCCTAGCTGCACTTGGGATTTAGAATCAACTGAAAGAAAAAACATAAATGGCAGCCAATTAGTGATTGATCGCTTTGATTGCAGAGACGAGCCTGGATGGTCAAGCGAATACACAAACGACATCTATAAAGCCCGTATTATCAATTCAAAAGGTAAAGTCATTACCCTTGAAGACAGTGACAACTATGAGGCCATTAAATTGTTACCAGATGCCCCATTAAACGCTTTACATTTCTCATGGCCTGGGTCTAGTAATATCGGCAACTCTGTTAGGGTTTACGATAGAGATTGGAGGCAAATAGAGACTCTGCATGGGCCTGTTAATGAGTACCAAGCAAACAATAGAAAAGGCAATGAATACAAAGTGATCGGTTTCTTTGAGAGTGATAAAAATTACTATATTGAAAACTTAAGAAGTCTTGGTGGTAAATGTAATGCTTGCCAACAGTATGTTGTGGATACTTATAAAGTGGTTAATGACAGTTTGATTGTTGTTGATACTAGGGATTATAATATTGCTAATTACAAGAGCTTTGTGGAATAGTTGACTATGATTTTTGAAATAACACCAGATCTATTATCATCCCTGTATTGGTTTGCTATTGTTGCCGTTGCTGTATCTTCAGCGTCTGGCGTTTTACGAGCTGGGTGCCGTAAGTTTGATTTGTTTGGGGTGCTTATCATTGGCATTACCACAGGCTTAGGTGGTGGCACCATCAGAGATTTGGTACTTGGCATCGAAGTATTTTGGTTTGCTGATCAATGGTTTTTTATTATTAGTTCACTGAGTTCTACACTGGTGTTTGTTATTGCTCGATACTTCCAGGTGTCTTCTCAGTCTTTCTTGGTGCCTGATGCAATGGGATTGGCTATTTTCAGTGTCATTGGAACCATATCTGGTCTAATGGTTGGAGCGCCTTGGTTGATTGCCTCATTTATGGGTGTGGTTACAGGGGTTATGGGTGGTGTGATTCGTGATATGATGTGTGATGTCACCCCTATTGCTTTTAAAAATCAATTAAATGCGGTTCTGGCCTGGGTCGGTTCATTTGTTTTGATACTGATTCTAGAGAGCGGAGTGGAGCCAGTAATCGCTATCATTGTTACCGGTGTTGCTATCTTTGTCTCTAGATTGCTGGCCATTAAATACGATATATGCCTCCCCAGTTTCAAATTTAAAGACGTTTGATGGTTAATACAAAACAACAGATCTTATATTAATCATGCCTGCCTTCTAAGGGCGTACTCCTAAAATTTTTTGAATCTTATGACACCGTAGGTCTGTTTCCAACTTATTATTTAAATTCTGTATAATTGCATCTCATATTGAATAACAAACAAATAGATATAAATGTCTAAATTCCTAGTAATAG
>CAJVCK010000075.1 GCA_910595805.1 uncultured Candidatus Thioglobus sp.
TGGAAGTCGCATATACAGTTGCTCATTCACCGTTAGTCAAGACTGCGCTTTTTGCAAGTGATGCAAATTGGGGTCGGATATTGGCGGCGGTAGGCCGTTCAAAAGTAAATGGACTAGTCATTGAAAATATTAATATTTATTTAAATAATTTGTCAATTATTACTGCCGGTGAAATAGATAAACAATATACCGAGGAAGCGGGCAGTCTCGAGATGTCAAAACCCGAGATTGTGATTCATATAGAGATGGGTAAATCAGCATCTTCTGAAAGTGTTTGGACAACTGACCTTTCTTATGATTACGTTAAAATTAATGCGGAATATCGCACCTGAATATTAATTCTTATCAGGCTAGGTGTTATCAATAACGAACTGCTTAAAACGTCTAGCAATTGGAGATAGTTCAGCTTCAGCGTGATGAACGATATGCCATTGTCTGATGATAGGAAAAGGAGCAACGTCTAGTTGCTTAATGATGTTGTTTTTTAGTTGTAGATTAACAAAATGCTTCGAAACAAAGCCGATTCCTAAACCTGCTTGAACCGCTTCTACGATTGCTTCATTAGAGTTAATTTGGATATCAGAACTGAAATCCAATCCCGTAAAACGTTCGATTGTAATGCGTGTGCCTGAACCAATTTCTCGGGTCAGCAAGGTTTCTTTATTTAAGTCTTTGATAGAAATTTTTTTCTTAGTCAGCAATTCATTGTCTGGATGTACTATAGCTATCAATGGGTTTTTCATAAAAGCGCTAGAAATCAACGGAATGTTTTTGGGTGGCTCTCCCATAATCACCAGATCTGCATTATTATTTTTTAGGTTATCCAATAATGCATGGCGGTTGGTTACATCTATGTAAAAAGTCATTTTTGGGTATTCTTTTTTAAATCTTGATAGCAGTCGACTTACAAATGAGTTTGCTGTTGTGGCAACTGCAATTTGAAGGTGACCAGAATCTGGGTTTAAACTTTGATCGATTTCCAGTTTTGAATTTTCTACAACATTAATAGCTCGTACTGCAGTTTCATAAATCTTATTACCAATAAAGGTAGGAGTAATTTTTTTTCCATTAACATTAAATATTTTTGCTCCAATATTTTCCTGTAATTGTTGTACCTGCATGTATACTGCAGGTTGTGTAATATGAAGTTCTTTGCTTGCGCTGGTGAAGCCTCCCAGTCTAACAACTGCTTCAAAACTATAGAGCTGTTTTAAGGTGTAATTAATCATAATATAATATTATTATTTTATAAATAAATATTATTTTACATTATTTATTATAACTTCTATAATTAAGTTTTTTTAATCAACGCTCATGGGAGGGCACGATTATGGCTAAGAAAGGTTACGATGCTGGTGTAAAAGAATATCGCGATACCTATTGGATGCCAGAATATCAACCGAAAGATACGGATATTCTAGCTTGCTTTAAAATAACACCACAGCCTGGTGTACCAAGAGAAGAGGTTGCTGCAGCTGTAGCGGCTGAGTCTTCAACAGGTACATGGACGACAGTCTGGACTGATCTATTAACAGATCTCGATTACTATAAGGGTCGTGCCTACCGTATCGAGGATGTTCCAGGATCTGATGACGAAATATACGCATTCATTGCATACCCGATTGATTTGTTTGAAGAAGGTTCAATCGTTAATGTTCTTACCTCTCTTGTTGGTAACGTTTTTGGTTTTAAGGCACTAAGGGCTCTTAGACTTGAAGATATTCGTTTCCCGATTGCATACGTAATGACTTGCGGTGGACCTCCAAATGGTATCCAGGTTGAAAGAGACAAAATGAACAAATATGGTCGCCCATTGTTGGGTTGCACAATTAAACCTAAGTTGGGTCTTTCTGCTAAAAACTATGGCCGTGCCTGTTATGAAGGTCTTCGAGGTGGCCTTGACTTTACAAAGGATGACGAAAACGTTAATTCACAACCGTTTATGCGTTGGAGAGATCGTTTCACTTTTGTTCAAGATGCCATTGAAAGAGCTGAAAAAGAGACTGGAGAGCGCAAAGGTCACTACATGAATGTTACTGCAGCAACCCCTGAGGAAATGTATAAGCGTGCCGAATATGCAAAAGAGCTTGGCACGCCAATTATTATGCATGATTTCTTTACCGCAGGTTTTACGGCTAATACAGGTCTTGCGAACTGGTGTCGT
>CAJVCK010000076.1 GCA_910595805.1 uncultured Candidatus Thioglobus sp.
CCCCAAACTCTACGCCTCCGCCATAGGCCCCAACGCCGTCATTGAATTTAACATGGCGCAAATCATGTTGATATCCGCCCTGACAATGAAGCAGCTCACCAAACAGTCCTTGGCGCACCATATTAAGAACTGCCATAATATCTCTTCGATAATTTACATTTTCCATAATCATGCATAGTTTGCCAGTTTTTTCAGATATGTTAACTAGGTCCCAACATTCTTTAACAGTAATAGCTGCTGGAACTTCTGTTCCTACATGCATGTTATTTTTCATTGCAGCAATGGCCATAGGGTGGTGCCATTCCCATGGGGTAGCAATATACACTCCATCTAGGTCTTCGTTTGCAACCATGTTTCGAAAATCTTCTGGTCCATTTTTGTATATTTTTGGCACAGGGCGGTTAGCTTTTTCAAATATTTTTAAAACTTTTCCAATCATGATATCATCAATATCACAAATTACTGGGATGTCCACATCGGGGCGGCTTAACAAAAGCTGTGAAACCCATTGACCGCGAAACCCGGTACCAATTACTCCTATTTGTATTTTTTGAGAAGAACCTCCAAACAGGGCGGTTGGCATTATCGAGGCAGCAAGCCCAGTTATTGCGGTTGTTTTGATGAAGTTTCGGCGACTAATTGATGGGGTCATTGCTTTTTATTAGACCCAGCTACAAAAACACTAAGCAATATTCCAATCAATAAAGCAACAAACAGGTTTGCATCTACGCCACCAACCCTAAACTGCCAAACTTGTTCTCCTGAAAAAGCTATAAGAAGACCTATTAGAAACGCTGAAGCCATTTCGGCGTTTGTCTTAGGTATAGCAAGCGCCACATAAGCACAGGCAAATCCGGTTAACACCAGCGTTAGGTTTAGAGCTATGCCCATCAAAGGCCCCATAAAAACTATAAAGGGTTGCCACACATATAGCAACGGAATTGCCATCAAATAATAAGATCCCAATCCATCAAATATTGAAGGCATCTCTTTGGGCCCCTTTCTCCACCTTTCGGCAACCACAACGTGAACACCGGTCCACAAAGCTCCCTGTGTTGGGAAGTTTGGATTAGCAATTAGGCCAAGAAAATTTCTAAGCGCTATTGATAAATGAATTTTATTAACATCAACATTTAGAGGTTCGTCTGGTCTTTCTTTTTCGGCATCATTCAAAATTGCTTTTCCTGTAATAATATCACCAAAAAGAAGGATGTACCCGATTATTACTAGTGGCAAAGCCCCTAAATACATCTTTAGCGTTGGAAACCCAATTGAAAAAGGAGAGGTTCTTTCAAACAGCTTGGCAACCTCTGGAAATGTAAGACCAAAGCTAATGCCTTCTGGATATATTCCTCTACCACCAATCTCGCCAAGCGTAGCTTCGCCAAAAAGATAAGCAACTGCCGCTGCTATTAAAAAGCCTGAAAGGAGGCCTAGCGAACTTATTTTTTGAAAAATTTTATTTGATGATGCTAACCGTTTAAACGGATCTGAAAAAGTAGTAAGTATACATATCGTCAAAGCGACTGTCATGGCTATGGGTTGTTCCATATACCTAGAATCAAACTCTTTAAAAAACACCTGGTAAAACGCTGCTACTGCGGCTCCTAAAATAATCCCTGACTTTAGTGTGTTGGGAATATTGTTAACAATTTTACCGCTTAAGCCTGTCATTCCTAAGATAGCAACCAACAAGGTGAACTCTATACATAAGGCAGCCATAAACTGGAAAGTTTCAGGTTGATATTCTACCCCACCTGGTGAATAATACCCCATTGTTGCAAAAATAGTCAGAACGATTGGATAGGCTGGCGTAATCCATCCGGGCGCAAAAGGAACCCCAAACAAAATAGGACCAGCAGCAATCAGCGTTCCAGCAATTAAAGAAACAGCAACGCCTTCTTCAAAAGTTAGGCCCATCCCCATTACAATAGGAACGCCAGCAAAGGCTGTTGCGCCAGAGATTGCTATTCCTTGAAAAAATTCTGTGGCTCTAAACCGAATATGTATAAATGGAATTCTTGCTACAAACGGACCCCACCTTAGGCCTTTGTTCTGTGGTTTGCTACTCATTTGTAATGTCCTTTGTTGTGCGATGTGTTGTTCACCTGTAAGTAC
>CAJVCK010000077.1 GCA_910595805.1 uncultured Candidatus Thioglobus sp.
ACCCATATTGAAGTGGCAAGCGAATACCGCTACCGCAACCCAATTATTCTTGAAGATACGTTATTTATCACCATCTCTCAAAGTGGTGAAACAGCTGATACGTTAGAGGCGCTGAAATCGGTCAAAAAGCGCAGCAAAGATAAGAACATTCACACACTAACGATTTGTAACTCAGCCGAGTCATCGCTCACGCGTGAATCAGAGCTTACTTTTCTAACGCATGCCGGCCCTGAAATTGGTGTAGCTAGCACTAAGGCCTTCACCACCCAACTTGTATCTCTCGCACTGCTTTCAGTGGCAGTTGGCAGATGCCACAAACAAGTATCCAAGCAGCAAGAAGCGACGATTGTTGACGGGTTAAATCGCCTGCCAGGCTTGATTAAAAAAACGCTTGAGCAAGAAGATCAAATTAAGGAACTTGCCAAAACCTTTAAAGATAAATTTAATGCCATATTTCTGGGCAGAGGCACCATGCATGCCATTGCCATGGAAGGTGCGCTTAAGCTTAAAGAGATTAGCTACATCCATGCTGAAGCGTTTCCTGCAGGTGAGCTTAAACATGGTCCTATTGCTCTGATTGACAAAGACACACCGGTAATTGCAGTAGCCCCGAATGATAGCCTTTTAGATAAGCTTAAATCTAATCTTCAGGAAGTTAAATCCCGAGGCTCAGAGATGATTGTCTTTGAAGATGAAGCTGCACAAGTTGCGTCAATGAAAGGCATGACGATAGTGCCAACAACCACCAATCTAGGAAGAATTACCGCACCAATCATCTTTACCATCCCCTTGCAACTGCTTAGCTATCACGTAGCACTTATTAAGGGGACTGATGTTGATCAGCCTAGAAACTTAGCTAAATCGGTAACTGTTGAATAATACGCCAATCTCAATTCATTAAAAAATGAGGCTTATTCTTAGGGCGCGCTTCTAATAAATAAATACAATTTATTAATGATTAAATTTAAATTTGAAATGCACAATTCGACGATAAATGATTGTATAAATTGCCATAAATAGAAACGCCCACATAATAAGTACTGTTTGATTATCATACCAAATAACCGCTGGAATTATTCCAACTAAAGACAATGCCCATAAAAATGGCGAAGTCATACTATTGCAAATAGTTTTATTATGTTTAAATCTCTTACACTTGACCAAACGCTTATAAATAAGCATGTGCAAATGATAGCCGTCAGGCTGACTTGGTGAAGTTCCGCGTACAATTTTTTTACGGTAAATGCTGAATACGGTCTCATATAATGGATAAATAAATAACAGCAATACAAACCAATGTGACACCTCTTCATTGCGAATTCCTAACATTAAACCAATTGATGCCATCATAAAACCAACGAAGTACGCACCACCATCACCCATAAATATCTTGCCAAATGGAAAGTTAAGTACAAAAAATCCAGTTAATGAAGCTGACAATATTAAGCTAAGTTGCAACACTAAACCATCGCCAAGAATATTGGCCACATATGCAATTGCTAGTAAAACCAGAATACTATAGCCGGGCATGAGGCCATTATAACCATCAATTATATTGATAGAGTTAACCACACCCCCAACAACTAGCATGGTAAATAATAAACTCAAAATTAGATTGTTAGACAGATAATAATCAACCCAATCAAAACCTAAAAAGTTAATTGTAATATCGCCCATGAAAAACAATGCCACAATAGATATAAGTGTTGCAACCATCCTTTTTGTTGGTGAAATCTTAGCTATTATATCTTCGATTAGACCGCCAATAAACACTGGCAATGAGGTCAGCAATAAAACAACATAACTCGACCCTAAAGAGTCAATAAACCATAAGCCTATAAAAAAACTAACGAAAACAGGTATGCCTGCAATCCTTGGTGTAGGGGTTGAATGAAATTTTTGAACACCCTCCATATCAGCCTCATTAACAAACCATTGTTTGCGCTTGGACAATGTAACGATCGCCCACATCAGCACAAACGAAGATAAAAAAGCTAGCAGTAATAAAATTTCCATTAATTCTTAATAATTTTGATAAGTATATTTTTCATTCATATAATATTTAGATCATTTT
>CAJVCK010000078.1 GCA_910595805.1 uncultured Candidatus Thioglobus sp.
TACTTACTGTCAATTCCTTCTACATAAAAATCCATAGTTATGATGTCAGGGAACATAGGTGGTGTTTCACCTTCCGCCAACCATACACTACCATCTTGCCTGTTGATAGGTCCAGTGAATGGATGAACATCACCAAACTCCAAGTCAAGTATGGTCATTTCCGCTTCCAACATAACTTCGTCAGGCATATTTTGCATTGGAGCAAACGTCACCATACCTTCTTCAACACCATCGAAAGTATCGGCTGATGTCCAAGTGCCATCTCTTATAGCTTTGACTCGATCAGCATAATATGGACCCCAGTTATTAATAATTGAAGTTAAATGAGCGCTTGGACCCCATGCAGACATATCAGACGCCTGACCAAAAGCGCGAACGCCATCCTCCTCTTCAGCTACAGTCATAGGTGCTGTTGAGTCGGTATGTTGCATGATAATATCTGCGCCTTGTGCTATAAGTGCACGAGCCGCATCTGCCTCTTTACCTGGATCATACCAAGTGTAAACCCAAACAATTTTGATTTGGATATCAGGGTTAACAGATCTTGCAGCCAAGAAGGCAGAGTTAATACCGCGAATAACTTCAGGGATAGGGAATGAAGCAATATAACCAATTACATTAGTATTTGTCATTCTGCCCGCAATCTTACCTATAACGTGTCTACCTTCATAAAATCTCGCAGAATAGGTAGAGATATTATCCGTAGGACGCTTATACCCTGTTGCGTGTTCAAATTTAACATCCGGATAACGCGCCGCAACCTTTAGTGTGGGCTCCATATATCCAAAAGATGTGGTGAAAATAACATCATTTTTCCTGGCAAGGCTCGTAATAACACGCTCAGAATCGGAATTCTCAGCGACACTTTCAATACGTGTAATTACTACGTCATCACCTAGTTGATCTTTAAGATGGTTTGCACCTTGGTCATGTGCATAAGTCCATCCATGGTCTCCCGTTGGACCAATATAGATAAAGGCCGCTTTTACAGGATCAGCGAAGGCACTATTTGTAAATGCCAACATTAAACTTAATAACGAGAACTTCAAAATACTCGTTAATCTTCGACTAGACATATCTTCTTCTCCTTTTTTATTTAACGATTTACTTGCTTTTTTTACTAATTTTTAGTTGACAACCTAGTGGTAAAAACTAAGATGTTGAATGAAATATTCTACCCAAACAATTGGGCATTGTGCGGTTTGTTTTGTTTTTTACTCTCATTCTTAAAGTCACCAGTATCACAATCGTTGCTAGATAAGGCAACATTGACAGGTATTGCGCACTAATCCGAACATCAAAACCTTGGGCATGTAGTTGGAGTATCGTAATGCCTCCAAAAATAAGTGCACCCAATATAACTTTAAAGGGTTGCCATGATGAAAAAACAACTAATGCAAGTGCAATCCAGCCACGACCCGCGGTCATATCTTCACCCCAGATTGGCACCTGCACCAAAGACAAAAAGGCGCCACCAATGCCAGCCATTGCGCCACCAAATAAGATTGCCAATACGCGGTAGCGAACAACGTTGTGTCCTATCGCGTGGGCGGCATCGTGGTTATCACCTATAGCTCTTAATATTAACCCTTGTTTGGTTTTAAATAAAAACCACCATACCAAAAACACCATAAAGAAGGCAAGATACACAAGTGGGTTATAACTAAACAATAACGGTCCAATGATAGGCAAATCAGAAAGCACGGGAATATGGAGTGCAGAGATCAGTTCAATATTTTCTTCAGTATAACTTCTCCCTACAAAAGCTGCAATTCCAAGACCAAAAAGGGTTAAAGCGAGTCCAGTCGCTACATGATTTGTCAGTAATATTTGCGTTAAGAAAGCAAAAATAGAGGCAATCGCCATACCCGCTAGTAATGCCGCCAATACTGCTAAAAAAGAACTTCCAGTATGAAATTCAACAACAAAACCGGCCAGCGCCCCAACAATCATCATTCCCTCGACTCCTAAATTAAGAACACCTGAGCGTTCAACTAGAAGCTCCCCTATTGCTGCAAAAATCAATGGCACAGAGGCGATACTGATTCCTATAATAATGGCAATTATC
>CAJVCK010000079.1 GCA_910595805.1 uncultured Candidatus Thioglobus sp.
TACAAAAATCTAACTTACAGTGCTCCCTCGACTCCGGCAGCAGCTGCAGCTGAAATCCAAGACTTCCATTCAGAAGAATTTCTCAGGTATTCAACAGCAGTTAGTTCCATGTCGCCATCAGATTCATCTTCATAGAAAGCAAGTAGCTTATTAACCGTAGCGGTTGGTATGCTGTATGCTTCTAAGAAAGCTGTCTCTTCTGGATGAGTTGCTTCCCAAGCAGTAAGGACAGACTTGTCAAGTGACATATCTCTATATTCAGTTGCACAAGTAGGACTATATGCATCTTTACCATTGGCTTTAATATCTTCTACAACTACAGACATTGCTCCCCAACATGCATCATTGAAAGGTGGCTCTTTTAATCTAACTAAGTCAACCTTACCCATAAGACCAGTTGGTGCCCAGTAGTAGGTAAAGATTGGTTGCTTTTTAGCAAATGCACCTGCAATAGCAGCATCCAATGCACCACCTGAACCTGGATCAAAGTTAGTATAGTAATTATCTAAACCATAAACACGTTGTTTAACATAGTTCACTGTATAGCATGTCCAGCCTGAAATACAGCTTGTCATCCTACCCATAGATGGGTTTTCAGGATCTGTAAATAGTGCTGCAACTTCAGGGTCTAGCATATCTAATACAGTCTTTAAGTTGTATTTATCCGCTGTAGTTCTGTCCACATAAAAAGCTTGCTGAGAATCAGGTGTATTAATTCCTAGATTTCTAATTACGCCAGCTGCTTCTACAGGGTCATAGTTAGCTATAATATTGTCGTACCAAAGCTCTGTAACGATATCTAGCTGACCGTCATAGTGAGCAGCCATAATAGGTGTTGTACTTCCTTTGGTAACTTCAACTTCACAACCATATCCATGTTCGAGGATAAAAGCTACGATTGCAGTATGAATATTAGCGCTACTCCAGTCAAAATCTGCAAGTCTAGCCTTTCCACAGTCAGCATTCGCTGAAAGTGAAAACGTACTTAGACTCAGAGAAATAGCTGTTAGCACTAATACTTTATTGATTAGTTTCATTTTTTTCTCCATTTGAAAACAAACAATCCTTTACAAAAGCAAGGATTACTAGAAAGTTTATCTTATTTTCAAGCTGAACAAATATAATTTTTTTATAAATGAATAATATTTAAAAAATATTTAAGCAATAATCAAAAATTACTTATACAATAGTGCGAATTTTATATAGTCATTATTAAACTTAAATATAGCTGGTCTTTTGAATAATTACGATTTTATTGTTATCGGTGCAGGCTCAGCAGGTTGTGTTCTTGCCAATAGGCTCAGCAAGGATTCTTCTAACAAAGTGTTACTCATAGAAGCAGGTGGTACCGACCGTCGTTTTTATGTACAAATGCCTATCGGCTATGGCAAAACCTACTATCAAAAAGACATTAACTGGATGTATATGGCGGAGCCAAGTCCCGGCACTAATAATCGTTCCAGTTATTGGCCACGAGGTAAATTATTGGGTGGTTCTAGTTCGATTAATGCTATGGTCCATGTTCGAGGTAATCCTCAAGATTTTGACGACTGGCAAAAGGCTGGTAATCCTGGCTGGTCATACAACGATTTGCTTCCTTATTTTAAACGTATGGAAAATTGGCAACATGGCGGCGACCAATATCGGGGTAGTAGAGGGCCACTAAATGTTTCAGACGTTACAGAGCAGCTACATCCCTTATGTGACAATTTTATTTCTGCTGCTGAAGAATTAGGAATCAGTTTTAATGGTGACATGAATGGTGAGATTCAAGAGGGTGTTGGTCATTATCAGATAACCACACATAAGGGGCAGCGTATGTCTGCTTCGCGAGCTTTTTTACGACCCATTATGAAGCGTTCTAACCTTACCGTGATTACCAAGGCTCTCGTCACTCGTATTCTATTTGAAGGTAAGTGTGCAGTTGGTGTGGAATACACAAAAGCAAGCAAACTTTACCAAGCAAATGCCAAGCGTGAAGTGATATTAAGCGCTGGTGCAGTTAACTCACCACAACTTCTTCAGTTGTCTGGAATAGGTCCAGAAC
>CAJVCK010000080.1 GCA_910595805.1 uncultured Candidatus Thioglobus sp.
TCTTTTTTCTCCTTCATTTCAACTTCGGTTGCTGCACCCACCTTAATCACAGCTACACCGCCAGAAAGTTTTGCTAAACGTTCTTGTAGTTTTTCTCTGTCATAGTCAGAGCTGGTAACTTCAATTTGAGTTTTGATTTGGCCAATTCGGGCTGTAATATTTTTCTTTGCGCCAGCACCGTCGATAACGGTTGTGTTATCTTTGCCAATCTCTATTCGTTTTGCATTACCCAGATGTTCTTCTGTAACTCCTTCAAGCGACAGACCAACCTCTTCGGAAATAACTGTAGCACCTGTGAGTACTGCAATATCTTCCAAAATTGCTTTACGACGATCACCAAAACCAGGCGCTTTTACGGCAGCAACTTTGACAACACCACGCATATTGTTCACGACTAATGTTGCTAAAGCCTCACCTTCAATGTCTTCAGCAATAATGAGTATTGGTTTACCTGCTTTCTGAACCGATTCAAGTGTCGGTAATAGGTCACGAATATTAGCTATTTTGGAATCATGTAATAAGATATATGGTGATTCTAAGTCTGCTGTCATAGATTCTTGGTTGTTAATAAAATAAGGTGAAAGATAACCGCGATCGAATTGCATACCTTCGACAACGTCAAGCTCGTTTTCAAGAGTTGAGCCTTCTTCAACTGTTATCACGCCTTCTTTACCAACCTTTTCCATTGCTTCTGCGATTATGTCTCCAACAGATGAATCTGAATTAGCAGAGATTGTGCCTACTTGTGCAATTGCAGCGTTATTTTTACAAGGTTGGGATGATTTTTGTAATGCCGCAACGACAGCTTCAGTTGCTTTATCAATACCTCGCTTAAGGTCCATCGGGTTCATGCCCGCAGCAACCGATTTAACACCTTCAGAGACAATTTTTTGTGCTAAAACTGTGGCTGTTGTTGTTCCATCACCAGCTATTTCACTAGTTTTGGAGGCGACCTCTTTAACCATCTGCGCTCCCATGTTTTCAAATTTACCTTCGAGCTCAATATCTTGAGCGACAGTCACACCATCTTTTGTTATAGCGGGTGCACCAAATGATTTATCAATAACTACATTTCTACCCTTAGGCCCAAGTGTCACTTTTACTGCGTCGGCAAGTGTATTAACACCTGACAACATTGATTCTCTGGCTTCTGCGCCAAACTTTAAATCTTTTGCTGACATACTTTATCTCCTTTATTCTTCAATAACTGCAACAATTTCATCTTCGCTCATCACTAAAAGCGTTTCTTCGCCAACAGTGATTTCTGCGCCTGAATATTGACCAAACATAACTGTATCGCCAACCTTTACATCCAAGGGAATTAAATCACCTTGGGTATTTACTTTGCCTTTTCCAGCAGCTACGATTTCACCTTTGGAAGGCTTTTCAGTTGATGAATCAGGAATAATTAAGCCACTGGCTGTTGTTTTCTTTTCTTCTACTCTACGAACGATAACACGATCGTGTAAGGGACGGATTTCCATACTTTCTCCTAGTATTGGACTAAAAAATTTGTCGTAGAAGGTTTATTCTTCTAGACGTTCTTTAAGCTTTTTAATAGCTTTGTTTTCAAGCTGACGAACTCTTTCAGCAGAAACGCCATACTTGTCTGCTAAAGTATGTAAGGTCGATTTTTCTTCTTTCAAGTACCTTGACTGCAAAATATCGATACTTCTTTCATCTAAAGAAGAGAGTGCTTGATAAAGCTTATTATGTTGATCCTGTTGGCTGTTGTCATTTAACAATAATTGTTCAGGTGTTTCGCCAGGATCTGAGAGATATTGCTCGGGTGTGTAGGTATCTTCGTCATCATTAACTTCAAAAGCAACATCGCTTAGTTGAAGACGTGACTCCATTTCAATGACATCTTTTTTTCTTACACCTAAATTAGTTGCAATTTCTTCTGCTTGGTCACTGGTAAGTGACTGGTATATATGAGATTTAGCTTGTCTAAGCTTGAAAAAAAGTTTACGCTGAGCCTTAGTAGTAGCTA
>CAJVCK010000081.1 GCA_910595805.1 uncultured Candidatus Thioglobus sp.
TGGTTATTTCATTGATCTTGAATATTGTTAATCAAAAGATGAGTATTAAGGGGCGTTAAGATGGCGGTATTCGAACAGCAAATAGCTAAAAAGCCACCTTCTTCAGAAGTTGGCATAATTCACTGGCTGAGGCAGAATTTATTTTCTAATGTGACTAATGGATTTTTAACCATTTTGGCACTTTATTTGCTATATTTAGCCATTCCGCCTTTAGCTGCTTGGATGTTTTTTGATGCTACTTTTACTGAAGTTTCAAATGATCAATGTGGTCGAGAAGGCGCTTGTTGGAGCTATGTTTTTGAAAAAATCAACTTGTTTGCTTATGGATTTTATCCACCTGAAGAGTATTGGCGTCCTCAATTAGTATTGGTACTTGCCATTGTTTTTGTCTTGATTGCAAAAAACTTACACAAATCAACACATAAGATCAAAATCATTGCCAGCTTGATTGTTGGCTATCCATTTATTGCCTTTGTATTGCTGTATGGTGGCTTTGGTTTAGAAGTAGTTGAAACCCACAAGTGGGGTGGACTAATGCTGACCATTGTTGTTGCGGCAGTGGGTATTGTAGCATCATTTCCAATTGGCATTCTATTAGCATTAGGCAGGCAGTCTGAGATGAGGATTATTAGATCTTTATCAATTATTTATATTGAATTTATTCGTGGTGTGCCACTCATCACTATTTTATTTATGGCCTCTGTAGTATTGCCATTATTTTTTAGTGCCGGCATGGATGTAGACAAACTATTGCGCGCTCTTATCGGCATTACCATGTTTCAAACAGCCTATATTGCCGAGGTAATTCGAGGTGGATTACAAGCCATACCAAAGGGTCAATATGAGGCAGCAGATGCAATCGGTCTTAATTTTTTTCAAAAAACCACACTAATTATCTTGCCTCAGGCGTTAAAGATTTCTATTCCTAATATTGTTGGTTCGTTTATTTCGTTGTTTAAAGATACCACATTAGTATTGATTATCGGATTATTTGATATTTTGTCTATGGTACATCTAACTACTAGTGATGAGAATTGGTTAGGCAGAGAAACAGAAGGCTATGTGTTTGTAACAATAGTTATGTGGATGATTCTATATTCAATGAGTCGATATTCTAAAAAACTTGAAGTGCGTTTTAGCACAGAGCATAAAAAATAATAGGTAAAGCGTATGAGTATTATTGAAATAAGTGGACTAAATAAATGGTATGGTGAGTTCCACTCTTTAAAAAACATAAATTTAACGGTAAAAGAAGGTGAGATTATTGTTGTTTGTGGACCATCTGGCAGTGGAAAATCCACTTTAATACGATGCATTAATTTTCTTGAAAAATTTCAAGAAGGGTCGATTGTAGTAGATGGAACAGAGTTAACCGATGATGTTAAAAAAATTAGACAAGTGCGTTCTGAGGTATCTATGGTATTTCAACATTTTAATTTATTTCCGCATTTAAGTATTATTGACAATTTAACATTAGCACCAATTTGGGTACACAACGAAACCAAACAAGAAGCAAGAGAAAAAGCCTTGAAACTACTAGATAGAGTGGGTATCAAGGACCAAGCTGAAAAGTATCCAAATCAGCTTTCTGGTGGCCAGCAGCAGCGTGTCGCTATTGCGAGAGCGTTGTGCACATCGCCCAAAATAATGCTTTTTGATGAGCCAACCTCAGCGCTTGATCCAGAAATGATAGCAGAAGTATTGGACGTCATGATTGAGCTTGCAAAGGAAGGTATTACCATGGTTTGTGTCACTCACGAGATGGGTTTTGCCAAAAAAGTAGCTGATCGTGTTATTTTCATGGATGCGGGTCAAGTTATTGAGCAAAATACACCAAATAAATTCTTTGAAAATCCTGAATCAGACAGATTGCAACAATTTTTAGATCAAATCCTTTCTCAATAAGGCCGGTCTAATTTTTTTAATTCAGAATTAAGACTGCCCACTATCTAAGTTTTATTTTTTTTGGTAAACTA
>CAJVCK010000082.1 GCA_910595805.1 uncultured Candidatus Thioglobus sp.
AAAGATTCAGTATCTGAACCTTTAGAAGGATTTAAGCCTGTGCAGCCTCGAGTGTTTGCAGGCTTGTTTCCAATCTCAGGTGAAGATTATGAAAAATTCCGCGATGCATTAGCAAAGTTACGACTAAATGATGCGGCATTGCAATTTGAGCCCGAAAACTCGGATGCCTTAGGCTTTGGTTTTAGAATTGGCTTCTTAGGCTTGTTGCACATGGAGATTGTTCAGGAGCGATTAGAGCGTGAATACGATCTTGATTTGATTACCACGGCGCCAACAGTAATTTATGAAATTTTAGATACTAAGGGCAATATTCATCATGTAGATAGCCCTTCAAAAATGCCTGATAATCAAGCGATTGCTGAATTTAGAGAACCCATTATCACGGCCAATATTTTGGTAACAGATGAGTTTGTTGGTGCAGTCATTAGCCTTTGTGTTGAAAAACGTGGTGTACAAAAAAGCTTGACCTATATGGGTAGACAGGTGCAATTGGTATATGAGTTACCACTGAATGAAGTTGTGCTTGATTTCTTTGATCGACTTAAGTCAGTTTCTCGCGGATTTGCATCGATGGATTATCAGTTTGAGCGTTATCAAGAGTCTGACTTGATTCGATTGGATATTATGATTAATCAAGAGCCAGTTGATGCATTAGCATTGATTATTCATCGAGATGATTCAGTGCGTAAGGGTAGAGAAATTGCTGAAAAAATGAAGGAGCTGATTCCAAGGCAAATGTTTGATGTTGCAATTCAGGCTTGTATTGGCGTTAAGATTATTTCTCGTGCCAATGTTAAAGCACTGAGAAAGAATGTAACTGCTAAGTGTTATGGTGGTGATGTCTCACGTAAGCGTAAATTGCTTGACAAGCAGAAAAAAGGTAAAAAACGTATGCGTAGTGTGGGAAGGGTAGATATACCACAAGAGGCGTTTCTAGCTGTCCTGCATATCGACTAACAAGGATGTTTGATTAGGTTAGAAGTCTTTCTAAAACAAATTTAGAGCCAAAATAGGCGATAACCAAAAATCCAAAGCCAACTTGTGTCGCTGTAATAGCTT
Source organism: uncultured Candidatus Thioglobus sp. (assembly GCA_910595805.1). Next base: position 1,060 of record CAJVCK010000082.1, read on the forward strand.
GTTTTCCACGCCAGCCAAATAATTTCCTGCCAAAGACAAGTGTCGCAAAAATTATCCAAGCTACTAAGGAGAGTGCAGTTTTGTGAATCAGATGCTGAGCAAAGAAATCATCAATAAAGATAAAGCCAGTAGCTAGTGATAAAGTTAAAAGGTAAAAACCAATCCTCAAACTTTGAAACAGTAATCTTTCCATGGTTTGCAGTGGTGGTAGTTTATTAATAAAGCCATTAATCTCTCTAGCATGTAAGTGTTTTTCTTGAATTTTTAATAAAACTGATTGGCACACAGCCAGTGCTAATAGAGCGTAGGCGGTAATGGATAAAAACACATGAGAAGCCAAACTCATTGGTATTACTTTTTCAGCGGTATCAGGAAAAGCAATACTAAACACCAAAGTAATCGCGGCCAATGGGTAAACAATAATACCGAGCACATGAACTGGTTTTGAGATCGAAGATAAAAATAACAAAATCGCAATTAGCCATGCCACAAATGAAGCGCTATTAGCTAAACCAAATACAATACCTTCTGCTACCCAAAAGTCCGTAAAGTTAAGTGCTTGAGTGATAATGGCAAAACTGATTAAAAGCGAGGTAGTTTGTTGGTGTTTGTGCTCTATTTCATCTTTAGTGAAATAACGCGCTAACAATAGTGCTGCAGAGATATAAGCGACAATAGCAAGAGAAGATAAAAGCATCAGTAACTACAATTAATACAAAAACACTATAATACGATACTTTAGTCATATTAATTTAAAAAATGTTTGATAATTTAACCGATCGTCTTTCCAATAGTTTTAAAGTTTTACAAGGTAAGCATAAGCTTTCTGATTCAAATATTAAAGACGCTATTCGTGAAGTTCGCCGTGCACTATTAGAGGCAGATGTTGCACTTGATGTCATT
>CAJVCK010000083.1 GCA_910595805.1 uncultured Candidatus Thioglobus sp.
ACTCACTCAGGTATTGTACAAGGAGCTGGCGGCGCTGTATCAGGTGACTGGGACGCGACAACTCCTGATAGTGCTTTCGAGTACATGCCTAATGCTGCATTTGCTACATTTGCTACATTTAATAGCGCTAAAACTAAATATATACGTCAAGGTGCAGAGTCTAAAACCAATATGGCGCTTAGATTTTCTGATTCAACCAAGGGTGGTTTAAATTATTCATTTAATCTTCTTCGTGGTGCGGATCAAAATCCATATATAGATTTAGAGTGGCAGAATGCTGCCGGTGACACTCTTGAAGTTGAACTACAAACTGATCCATCTCCTTATGACACTGGTATGACGACAGTAAGAGTTAAGGATTCTGGTGGCAACTGGCATACTGGTGATGGTCAAACTCCAGTATATGGATACAATGGTAGTGGCGCAGGCGCTTCAGCAATGTCAAGCATTACTAACCCAGTAACGTTAGTATTGAAGGAAAAGCAAGCTGATATTACACAGCTTGGTGGTTCATTTGACACTTCTTTTGAGTCTTCTTCATTAGGCCCTGTGGTGCTTCGTGGTGAATATTTATATCAAACCGATGTAAGAACACCAATCGTTGATAAGGCTCAGATGTCTATCGGTAATATTACTGAAGCATTCTCGTCTATGACAGGTGATCGATTTAAGTATGTGCTAGGTGCAGACATTACAGTGCTAACTAATATGATGGTCTCAGCTCAAATCATCGGAGACAACAATCTTGACTATGTTGATACTACATCTACAGTAGGAGCTCACACAGGTGATAAGTACACAGCCGATATGGCAAGTATGTCTATGCAAAATCAGTACCAAAAAGCAATCAAGAACAAGAACTTCTATTCTTTATTCTTCTCTAAGCCGTTCGGTGCTTCTGGTGAAAACAGATGGAATAACATTGTGATGATTGAAGAGGGTGTTGGTGAGAATGCTTACTGGAATAGATTTGATGCTGACTTCGGTATCTCTGATGATGTAGTAGCTACTGTTGAGGTTAATACTTATGGTGGTAATGTAAATACTCAGTTTGGTCAAATGGACAAATCAGACAACATGCAAGTTGGTGTTAAGTACTCTTTCTAAGAATGCTTAATATCTAAATTAAAGCCCGGGCTTGCTCGGGCTTTTTTTTACCTAATTAGCTAATAAGTAGATAATAATATAGTTATCAATGACACTTAATAGTTAATCAGATAAAAAATCACTTAAATACAATTTAATTTAACACATAACCTAAAAAGGTTAACACACAAGGAAAATTATGAATAATTTTGCAACTAGGTACGCTGCATTTGCGATTAGAAATCGTAAAATGTTATTAGCCATCATGGGGATTTTTACAATCTTGTCAGCCTTTTTTATTAAAGATCTTGATATCCGTAATGACCCAGATACTTTACTTCCAGAAACTAATCGCTATGTAGCTACCAATGCCTATGGCGAGCAGAAGTTTGGTTTTGGTAATATCATGGTAGTTGGTTTTGTGCTTAAGGATTGTGTCGGTGGTGATAACCCTTATGCAGATGCTGATGAGATCGTGCGCTTTGACCCTGAAACTGGTCTTCGTATTCATGAATCAGCGCCAGCTAAAATGTCTCAAGAGATTTGTGAGAAGGCAAATGGATCATGGGAAACATCTGACGATATCTATCAGCCGTGGTTCGTCAATATGGTTCAGAAAGCGCATAACGATATGATTGCATTAGATCACTCACGTGGCCCTAACTTCATGGATATTGCTGCTCAAAAGATTAAATATATGGGTACGTCAGAGGATGGAGGCCTGAAGTTTGAGAGGCTTATTCCTGTAGCAGGCATCAATACGGGTGAATCTACTGCAGATCAGGAAGTTTCTAAGAAGCAACTTGCCCACCTAAAGAAGGGTATTGAGACTAACCCAGTGCTTGCGCCAATGTTGATGCTTAAGCAGA
>CAJVCK010000084.1 GCA_910595805.1 uncultured Candidatus Thioglobus sp.
GGCCATGGAGACAGTACACAAATTTTTCCAAGAAGTCCTCGCTTAAGCTTCGACGAGGCTTGCGAAATTATTTAGTTTTTTTCTGCTTTCTTTTCTTTCTTCTCAGTGGTTTTTCTTGGCGGACAACCGTTATGCTCTAACCACAAGTCTTCATGGCCAATTGCTTTAGCAAAAGCAGGAATTTCACACTCCTCTGCTGTTTTTTCCTGTGTTGTTTCTTTTTCATCTCCACCAATACCGAATAAAGCAAAAGCGCCAAAACTAACAGTCAAAGCCGATAGAATAAATATTTTTTTTAAGTTTTTCATAGTACTCCTTATTTTTAAAATAAAACGATTTTATTCGGTCGCCTCTACCAGCTGATACGCACCATGACAAGCAATGCAATTTTGCATAATAACGGCTATTTGTTTTAACGAATAATCAGAATCTCTTTTCTCAATGGCATCATTATAAAGTTCACCAAACTGGGTGTGGATATTAGCACTTAGTTTCTTAAAGGCAATTGGGGTTTTAGCAATAATAGAGGTTTGAGTTTTACCCTTAGAATCCTCAGTCAGTAATTTTGCAATTTTAATGGTTCTATCAATATCTTTATCTGCTGCTGCACTAATCAATTGTTGCATATGGCCTAATAAACCACGCATTTCACTTAAAACAAAATTACGTTCACCCTTGGTTAAGACAATTGCAGTTCGCTCATCTTTAGCTGTTACAACTGACCCGGTGACAAACTGATACCCAATGCCAAAAATAATAATTGACAGAAAAATAATAATTAACCAAAGTACTTTTATATTTTTCATATTTACCCTTTAATTAAAGCGCTAATAATATCGCTGAATGCCAAATATGATAATGTTAGTATTGATAAAGAAAATATAATTTTTTGCGCTAAATCTAGATTTTGAATTGATTCCCTACCGCGAGTTAAATCACACGTTCCGCCTGGACAATTTTTTACCTTGTCTTTGTGAAAAAAATTGTAAATCTTACACCCTGCACAAATACCAAAAACCGCTTCAAAGAATAACAAGCCTAAACATAATGCACAAGGGAGAATAAGACCTGGACCACGAGTATCGTCTAGCACCACTTTGTAAAACACGATAACTGCTATAAGAAATCCAATTGACCAAGCCCATCTCTTAGGGGCGGCATCTGTATATTCAGGCTTTTGATTGTTAACTATCCAGCGACCAGCGACCATCGATGGGGCATACTTTGGATTGACAAATATTCGAATAAAAAAATCAAATAAAAATACCGATACCATGATTTCAGTGGCTTTAAATCCCTTTCCACTCCATGCCAACATGAACGCCATAAAAGCAAATAAAAACACAATACCTGCAGCAGCTCTTACTTCACGCTCATTAAACATGAGTCCATCGTAACCAGAAACCCTTTCCCCAAATGCAAACATGTATTTATTATTGATTTAATTAAGATTTAATTAAGATTTAATTGTACACAGTTTGCAAAAAAAAGCATTTTTAAGCTACTTGACCAGCTGCCCAGCCTGATGACCATGCCCACTGAAAATTATAACCACCTAACCAGCCAGTAACATCGACTGTTTCACCAATAAAATACAAGCCTGCTTGTGATTGAACCTCCATTGTTTTAGAGGATAATTCATCGGTATTCACACCACCTGTACACACTTCTGCTGTACGCATGCCTTCGGTGCCACTGGGACGTAACACCCAGTTGTTTAACATAGTACCTAGTGTTTTTAAATCACTTTGTTTGATTTGACCTAAAGGTAAATTTGATAAAGATTGCTCAGTTAAAGTATCGGCCAAACGAACCGCCAGACGCTTAGGGAACATCTTCGCCAAAATCGTTTTAAGCTCTGCTTTGCTAAATTCTTCTTGCATCTGCAATAACCAATCATCAGCATTTATATCTGGCAACAAGTCAACATTAATTTCATCACCCTTATGCCA
>CAJVCK010000085.1 GCA_910595805.1 uncultured Candidatus Thioglobus sp.
AAGAAAACAATAAAGAAAAAATAATTAAAAGTGCTCTCATAAAAACTCTAAAAAAGAAAATCTGTAATGATACCCAAAATCATTATTATAGTAGTATTGATACGTTAAAATAAGCTCCCTGTAATATGGGATAAACACAACTAAGGTATAGTTGTGTTGACTTGTTTATTTTAGTTGGGGATGTTATGTCTTTATTGATTACTGATGAATGCATTAATTGCGATGTTTGTGTACCAGAATGCCCGAATGAAGCAATATATATGGGTGAGGAGATCTATGAAATTGATGGTGACCTGTGTACAGAATGTGTTGGTCATTTTGATACCCCACAATGTGTCGAAGTATGTCCAGTAGACTGCTGTCTTCCTGATCCTGACAGGGTTGAGACTGATGAAGAATTGTTGGCAAAAATTAAGGACTAGTTAGGTTTTCCTTTACAAAAAAGGCGGCTTCGAAGCCGCCTTTTTTATAGTGTATCTTTAAGTGCAGACAATAAAAGTTCAATATTTTCCTTCCTTGAAGTGTGTCCCATTAATCCAATTCTCCATATCTTGCCTTCAAGTGGACCCAGACCTGCTCCAATATCAATGTTGTAGTTATCCAGCAACGAAGAGCGAACTCCTAAATCATCTTGATCTTGAGGAATTATTACACTGTTCAGTTGAGGTAATCTGCTAGCTTCGTCGACTAAGTAATCGATTCCTAGTTTATTAAGGCCATCCCTAAGGAGTATGTGGTTTTGTTGATGGCGATTCCAAGAATTTTCAATTCCTTCTTCGGTTAGCATCACCAAAGATTCATGTAAGCCATACAATGTATTGACTGGTGCTGTGTGATGATATGCACGTTTAGCACCTTTACCCCAATAACCCATTACCAAGTTAAGATCTAAAAACCAACTTGTTACTGGTGTTTTGCGATTAGTTAACTTTTCAATAGCTCTGTCACTAAAACTAACAGGCGATAACCCAGGCATTGCTGATAAGCATTTCTGAGATCCCGAATAAATGGCATCTATTCCCCATTCATCGACCCTTAATTCAGAACCTGCTAATGAAGTTACAGCGTCAACTATATTGATGCAGCCGTATTGATCAGCAATCTGACAGAGAGTTTTAGCATCAGATAGTGCTCCAGTTGAAGTTTCTGCATGAACAAAGGCAACAATTTTAGTATCAGGATTATCAACTAATGCTTGCTCTAGTTTTTCAGGACTAACGGCAGTGCCCCATTCATGCTCAACGATAACCGCTTCTCCACCAATACGAGTGACATTCTCTTTCATTCGAAGTCCAAAAACACCATTGATACAAACTATAACTTTGTCACCCGGCTCTACAAGATTTGCAAAGCATGTCTCCATACCAGCTGAACCAGGAGCAGAGACAGGCATAGTAAGTGCATTTTCAGTTTTGAATGCATACTTTAGCATTTCTTTAACTTCATCCATCATGCCAACAAAGGTAGGGTCTAAATGTCCTATGGTAGATCTAGCCATGGCATCTAGAATTCTAGGGTGAACAACTGAAGGACCTGGTCCCATAAGAAGTCTGTATGGTGGAAGAAATGATTGCATATTTTTTTGTGAGAAATTAAAAATTAGAACACATTATAATGTGTTCAACTGCAAGTATTATCTTAGAAATTTAATTAGTCATAAGTAATTATATTCATAACGGCTTGAATTAAACTAATCAGAGTGCTTTAACTATTTATTACTGCAAATTTATGTCTACCTTAAGTCAATTAAAACGAGCTTTACCAAAAAATACTGTTATCTCCGGTTCAGAAAATACTCGCCCATTTGAGTGTGATGGTCTCAGTGTTTATAAGCAAGAACCACTTGCCGTAGTTTTACCAAACAATATTGCTGAAATTAAGAAGGCTTTAGAGATTTGTCGAAAAAACAATACACCCATTGTAACTAGAGGAGC
>CAJVCK010000086.1 GCA_910595805.1 uncultured Candidatus Thioglobus sp.
GACCCAGACGTAAAGGATGCTCCAATTGCGAGAAATAGAATCGATAATGCCAAATTAAAAACAGTAATGTCTAATAGTTTTGGTTTTGGCGGAACAAATGCCTCAATCATATTTAAAAAAACATAATTAAAAATTAAATCGCGCAGAGAAATGATATTAGAAAAATAATGTCTCGTATTTCTTTTATGTCAAAATTAGTTAACTTTTTTATAAAGCTCAATATATTATTATTTTCTTTTAGCGTATTTAATATTTATGCTACAACGAAAAGTAGTATAGATTACAAGACTCTTTTTGAATCTTTCGTAATACCAGGTCATGGTGTACTAACAATGAATGTGCCCAAAATCTGGAATTATAATTTTACAACAACTGGAATTGATCAACCACCCATCATAACATTTTATAACCTCGATAAAGATAAAGAAGAAATATATCAACTAAATTTATCTGTTCTTTGGGAAGATGGTTTCCAGCGAAATATTCTTTCGCCTGAATATATATATTCTTTAGTAGAAAAGACAGGAAGACAAGCGCTAAATGGCTCAGATGAATCTGAATTAATATTGAAAAAAATTATTGGGCAAAACGGATCGGGTTATTGGTTCAATCTATCGGATAGTAGTGCAGGCCCGGGAGAATATCAATTTCTGACTCAAGGTGCGCTAGCAGTTGGAGAACTGTTACTAATTTTTTCTCTATTTAGTAACGATAATGAATCAATATTACAAGAGGCAGCACTAAAAACAATAATGAGTGCAGAGCATCACCATAGAAAGGATGTATAAAATTGGATAATAATATTTTATTATCTATAGCTAGTATCGGTGTATTAGGTATTGCCTGTCAGTGGTTTGCTTGGTGGGTAAGAATACCATCTATACTTTTTCTTTTGACAATGGGAATTATTGTTGGCCCAGTTCTTAACTTAATTAATCCGGATGCGTTATTTGGTAATTTATTATTTCCATTCATTTCATTGTCCGTTGCGGTAATACTCTTTGAAGGTAGTTTAACCCTAAAATTTGAGGATATACGCGGGCATGGTAAGACAGTTAGTAATTTAGTCAGTACTGGCGCACTGATAACTTGGCTTATCATTGGTTATAGCACTTATCGTTTGCTTGATCTTCCAATAGAACTAGCCTTTCTATTTGGTGCGATTGTGGTTGTAACAGGCCCAACAGTTATTATCCCCATGTTAAGAATAGTAAGACCAAACACGAAAGTAGCTAATGTGCTTCGCTGGGAAGGTATTGTTATTGATCCGTTGGGTGCTCTGCTCGCAGTTCTGGTTTTTGATTTCATTATCTCAGGTCAACAAAATAATGCATTAGGAATGATCTTCCTAACTTTTGGAAAAATTATTTTTTCTGGCCTAATCATCGGTTTTGTTTCTGGCTGGTTAATCGGAGAAATATTACGAAAACAGTATGTGCCACAATATCTTAGAAATATTTTCACGTTAATTTCTGTTTTTGCAATATTTGTCACATCTGAAATGATTGAAAGCGAATCTGGGTTATTAGCAGTTACAGTTATGGGGATTACAATGGCTAATATGAAAGATATGGATATTGACAATATCTTGGATTTTAAAGAAAGTCTAAGCGTATTACTGATATCTGCTCTTTTTATTATACTTGCAGCAAGAATTGAGTTGCACGAATTGATTCATGTTGGATGGCCTGCAATAATTTTACTTGGAATTATTATATTTGTTGCAAGACCCGTTTCTGTTTTTGCTTCTTCAATTGGTTCTGACTTATCAGTTAATGAAAAATTAATGATCTCTTGGATTGGTCCGCGCGGAATTATTGCTGCAGCAATCTCATCAATATTCGCTTTACGACTTGAAGATGCAGGTTACACAGAAGCGGCTTTAATTGTTCCGCTTACTTTCGTCATAATAATCGGTACCGTTGTAA
>CAJVCK010000087.1 GCA_910595805.1 uncultured Candidatus Thioglobus sp.
ATTAAACAAACTGGCTGAGCAATATTATTCAGGCCAGACATCACAAGTAATACGAACTTGTCAAAAGCTACTTAAAACATATAAGCATTCACTGGCTCTACTTAACCTATTAGGGGCTGCACTTCAAGCAAAAGGAAAGTTTAAGGAAGCAGTAAGAGTCTACAATCAAATGATTCAAATCAATCCTGATTATTTTGATGCTCATTACAACCATGCGCTTGCATCGCAAAATCTTGGGCGTTTCGATAATGCTGTGATTAGCTATAATAAATCTATCCAGCTTAAACCTGATTACGTAGAGGCTTATAACAATATTGGTTTTGTATTCCAAAGATTGGGGCAGTCCGATAATGCTATAAATAGTTACAACAAAGCCATCCAACATAAACCAGATTATGCAGAAGCTTATAACAACTTAGGAATCATTTTTCAAAATACTAACAGAGTAGATAAGGCCATAAAGAATTATAAGAAAGCAATAGAGTTAGAACCAGATTATGCAGAAGCTTATAACAACTTAGGAACTTTATTTCAAAGCATCAATCAACCAAATAAAGCTATAAAAAACTATAAAAAAGCGATCCAAATTAATCCCGATTATGCTAAATCGCATCGCAATCTTAGCCTTCTAAAAAAATACCAAGCAAACGACCCTCAAATCAAACTCATGGAAAACATGTTGTCAGATTCACGATTTGGTATATCAAATAAAGCTCACCTTGGTTTTGCACTGGCCAAAGCTTACGAGGATTTAAGCGAATATGACAAAAGTTTTAAGTACTTAAAGCAGGGCAATAATCTGCGTAAAAAAGAATTGAACTACGATATTAATTACGATAAAAAGCTAACGTCTAAAATTAAGGAAATTTTTTCTAAAAGAAATTTAGATATTAATATTCAAGATACTGATGATACGTTAAAACAGCCCATCTTCATTGTTGGTATGCCAAGATCTGGGACTTCTCTTGTGGAGCAAATTATTTCCAGTCACGCTAAAGTTTATGGTGCAGGAGAGCTAGAGACTATGGGCCAAATCGTTAAACCTATCATCTCAAATCTTAACAACAGTGCACCGTCTAAAGATAATATTCAGTCAATACACGATGAATATCTTGATACTTTAACTGCATTAAATGTTTCTGAAAAGATTGTTACAGACAAGATGCCGCGCAACTTCCAATGGATTGGTTTTATTTTGTCTGCGTTTCCAAATGCAAAAATTATTCATCTCAATAGAAATCCAATCGCTGTATGTTGGTCCAATTACAAACATTACTTTTCAAACAATGGAAATGGCTATACATATAATCTAAATGATTTGGTAAAGTTTTATGAGTTATATACAGACCTAATGTCCTTTTGGAATGAGCGATTTTCTGATAGAATTTACAATCTTTGCTATGAAGATTTGGTTGAAAACCAGGAACTAGAGACCCAAAAACTTCTAAAATTTTGTGATTTAGAATGGGATGAACAGTGCCTAAACTTTCATGAAACAAAGCGGATAGTTAAAACAGCAAGCTCTTCCCAAGTTAGGAAAAAGATATATAAAGGCAGTTCAGAGGCATGGAAAAAATATGAAAAACATCTTCAGCCTCTAGTTCAAAATCTTAAACATTAAAAATATTGAATAATCTCAAAAATTAATTATAAAACCCTCTTATAATTCAATATATTTAAGGCAATATTTTTATCATGCAAAAACACATTATCTCAACTAATCAAGCACCACAAGCGATTGGCACTTACTCTCAAGCGGTACATGTTACTGGCGGATCAACGGTTTATTTATCTGGTCAAATTCCCCTGGTGCCAGAGACTATGGAAATGATCGATGGCGATATCAGCGCACAAATCAATCAAGTGTTTAAAAATTTAACAGCGGTTTGTAAGGCCTCTGGCGGTAATTTAAATGACATTGTT
>CAJVCK010000088.1 GCA_910595805.1 uncultured Candidatus Thioglobus sp.
ATAATCTGATGCCTTAAAGTTAAAAGCCTCATCTACTTGCGCTGTTTGAGGCGGCACAGTAGACGCCTCAGGTGCGTCATTTACTGGGGTGATATGCACTGTTAATGACGCATCATCAGAATCATTTACTGAGTATGTTACTACATCGGTTCCATTTAAATCTTGATTTGTACTGTAGATATAGTTTCCAGAATCATTTATAACATCACCATACACGCCAGATGTTGTAGCGGTTGATATTACCAGATCATCTCCATCAACATCTGAAGCCTTAGATAGCATCAATTGCTTAATATCTAAAGTCTCATCCTCATTTATTGTAACACTAGAATCTAAAACAATAGTTTTATCATTTACGGGGTCTACTGTTACCGTTACTGTTGATTCCGAAAATTTACCAAAACCATCGCTGATCTTATAGGTTATTGTGTCCGTTCCGTGGAAATCTGGGGTGGGGGTATATTTTATTTTACCGGTCGCAGAAACCTCCACAGCACCGTTGGTAGCGGTGGCTGATATCACTTCTGCGGTTGCAGAAGCCATGAAAATTGCTGTTGTAATTGCTGATGTGATTTTTAAAAACATATTTTTCCTCTTGATTCAAATTAATACCTATTCTACTAATATATATAATAATAATTCATAAGTAAATAGTTATTATATATTATTTATTTGTCACGGTTTTTTATTCTTTGGGCTTTCCGCATATTCATCCGCAACCTGTTTAAGTAATTCATCCTGAATAACATCGTGTGGAAGGTTTTCTTTACGCATTAATTCGAAGTTCAGGTGGTGCCTCGCCTTTAGTCTCTGAATTTTCCATTTCGTCCAAAGTCTTTTAATAATTCCTAACACATCTCCTCCACTATGTATGTATCACTAGTGATTATATACAATTTATTGAACAATATCGCCAGTGATAGGCCAATAAATCCAAAAATAATATGAATAGCCTCTGTGGCCGGAAAATATTTAATACCCAAATAACTACCTATAAATAAAGAAAAAATTGGAAAAAGATAAACAAAAAAAGCTTTGTAAAATAACTCGGTGTTATTAATCTCCAAAGTTATCAAATCGCCTACATCTTTGTCTGATTCAGGTGGCTTTTTAAATTCATACACGTTATTACTGGATTTGGCCGAGCAACCATTAGACGAACCACAACTTTGACAACCATTAGATTCTAATCTTTTCAGTATTATCACTTCTCGCTCAATTGACATTATCTCAAATTGCTGTTTCACTCTTTCCATCCTTTCTATCCGCGCGCTTTATAAATATTTTATTGGTAATATTAACCATGGGATACCACTGATGATACATTTAAAAATCGAAAATGCATTATGGTAAAGTAAAATATATTATTTGGTTGGTTTAAATCAGTATAATATGAGTCTGATATAAACTAGTATTTTAAAAAATAATATGCCGAAGATGAAAACAAACAGAGGTGCTGCAAAGCGCTTCAAGAAAAATGGAAGTGGGCGTTTTAAGTGTAAGCATTCTCATTTGAGGCACATTTTGACCAAGAAAAGCACTAATAGGAAGCGTAAATTACGTGCCTCTGACACTGTGGATAAATCTGATGAATCTATGGTTCGGAAGTTACTGCCATATTCCTAGCTCTGGTTAGCCGACTTCGTTGAATGAGGCTAATTTATCAAATAGAACCAGTGTTGTAGGTATATACAAAAAGTAAGCTATTGTGGATAATATAGAATCTGGGGATATCGCAAACACAAGCAAAGTAAGTTGCAACACAACTGTTAATGCTAGAATTGGGCAATTCTGAATACATGCTCTAAATGGTTGATTGACCTTGTCGTACATTTTTACCTCAGTGTATTAAAATATCTTATTAGTATAAAATATTTTAATACCTATACAAGAGGCCTTACAAAA
>CAJVCK010000089.1 GCA_910595805.1 uncultured Candidatus Thioglobus sp.
GGTTGATGGTTGCATGAGTACGACTGACTTGGCTACAGCAATTCGAGTAGTGACAGCCTTGTCAGATACATCAACCATCTGTGCATCACCTTTATCGTTAATATGGGTTAGTTTGCTCATTGAGTCAGCTCAGTTAGTGAATAATAATTTAGCATCTCTCCCTGAGAGAAGGTGCTGTTTTCTGGTATTTCTATTAAGCCATCAGCCCAAACCATAGAACTTAAAACATCTGAACCTTGTTTTGGATAAAGGTTGGCTGAGGCGGGAATTGTAGAATGGTCTAATTTTACTCTGACGAACTCCCGACGTGGTCTTGGCCTGCGCCAATCAAAGTTGGTTTGCACTTGAGTGGATTGATTTTTATAAACACTAACACCTTGCATTTTTTTGATAAAAGGCCGTGCGAATAAGAAGAATGTCACCATAGCTGATACTGGGTTACCTGGCAAGCCAATAAAGGCTGTTTTGCCAATATGACCAAAAGCCAGCGGTTTACCTGGTTTCATTTTGATGCGCCACAAAGACAACTTTCCGAGCTTTTCTACTGCAGGTTTAACATGATCCTCTTCGCCGACAGAGACGCCTCCGGTAGTCATAATCAAGTCACAATTGGCCGCCAATGTTTCTAAAGCCTTACAGGTTGAATCTAGGCTGTCTTTGATATTGCCTAGATTGACTACTTCACAATTTAGTTGTCTGAGTAGGGCGACCAGCGCATAGCGATTAGAATTAAAAATTTCACCCCTGTTTAAAACATTTCCAGGCTCAACTAATTCATTTCCAGTGAAAAATACACCAACCTTAAGTTTTTTTAGTACTTCGAGCTCAGCCACGCCAACAGAGGCGGCCAGTGCAACATCTTGCGGTTTTAGTTGTTGGCCTGCTCGTAAAATTACATCACCCATTTGAATATCATTGCCCATAGGGCGAATGTTTTCACTCAGTGATAAGGGGCGCCAAGTTTCGATATATTTACCATCTTCTGATGTTTCACACTCCTCTTGCATGATAACGGTATTGGCACCTTGTGGAATAGGGGCGCCAGTAAATATGCGAGCAGCACACCCAGGCGCAAGTGTATTGCCTATGCTACCGGCAGGGATCCGATCAGTGACTTCAAAACTAAACCCACCTGGGGTGCTAACTTGATCTTCTTTAAGGTTGATGGCGTAGCCATCCATCGCAGAATTATCAAAATCAGGCACATTAATGGTTGAGTATATATCTTGTGCCAATACTTGATAGAGTGAATTATCAAGCGATACAAGATGTGTATTGGTGTTGATTACGACTGCATTAAGCAGAAAATCTAGGGCCTCATCCATTGCCAATAAAGGTTGTTGTACTTGATCGCAACCGCAATCAACTTCTTGATTGTTCATAATAAATATAACTCAAACTAATAGTTTAATTGTATCATAGAATGCTAATATAATCTATTATCGTTAAACATGATAAGCAATAAAAGACCTAGTAAATGATTGATAAAAAAAATATTACTGCCGTTATTTTGTCGGGAGGGCGATCAAGCCGAATGCAGGGTGAAGATAAAGGCCTGATCTTGCTAAATGACAAACCGCTGATTGGTTATGTGGTTGATGTGGTTGATGGTAGGGCAGGTCGATTATTGATTAGTGCCAATCGTAATATTGAAGCATATCAACAATATGGCGAAGTGATTAGCGATGAGTTAGCTGATTTTCAAGGGCCATTAGCCGGCATTGCTAAATCAATGCTAGTGATTGATACACAGTTTTTATTGGTCCTTCCTTGCGATAGTCCATTAGTTACTAAAATAGTAGTAGATCGATTAACCCAATGCATGGCGAATAAAGAGGTTGATATCTGTGTAGCTGATGATGGTACATCTATGCAGCCAACTTTTGCGTTAATAAGAGCTAGTT
>CAJVCK010000090.1 GCA_910595805.1 uncultured Candidatus Thioglobus sp.
AACTGCTTGTCCTACCTGGTTTAGAACAGTACCACCAAAGGCTCCCATGAGTTCAGGGTAGCCAATAGCTGTCGCCAGAGAGGAATTCTTAGTTAAGTTAAGGTATTGATTGATGGTAGGTGGTATTGCGACTCTTAATGCCTGTGGCAGTACGATTAATTTAAGTGATTGTGTTTGAGTTAGCCCAATAGCCGCTGCAGCTTCTTTTTGACCTTTATCGACAGCTTCAATACCTGATCTGATGGCCTCCGCTATATAGGTTGCTGTATAAACACTGAGTGCAAATGTGAGTGCTATGAATTCAGGTACAATTTGCATACCCCCTTTTAGGTTAAATTTACCCAGTACTGCAAAATCAAAATGTAGCGGCGATCCCAGTAGTAAGAAGAAAATTGCCGGGAGTCCGAAGATAAGCAACGTAGAGTAGCCTAATGTTCTAGTATATACACCCGTTTCATCGTGCTTTTTATTAAAGTAGCGTTTCATAAAAATAGCCAGAATAATGCCTACTACAAAGGCTATTATTACTAATGTAAAGCCACTTTCTAAAATGGGTTTAGGTAAGTAAAGGCCACGCTGATTAAGAAAAACCATATCAAAAAAATTGAAGCTCTTTTTTGGATGGGGGAAAATGTTTATGAAGATGTTATACCAAAAGAAAATTTGCAGAAGCACGGGAACGTTTCTGAAAAGCTCTATATAGCCCCCTGCTAGCTTAGCTACCAAGTAGTTATTTGAAAGTCTGGCAATACCAATAAAAAGACCAAGTACGGTTGCTAGAATTATGCCAACAAATGCAACAACTAAAGTATTTATGAGGCCAACATAAAAAACAGTTAGATTGCTTGACTCCGGCGTATAGTCTTGCAAATAATTACCCAGAAATGGAAGAATATCAAAGCCTGCCCTATTCTTTAAAAAAGAGAAACCTGTATGGATTCCTCTCGCTTCGATATTGTCAAACAAATTACCAATTATTGTATAAAAAAGGCCAGCAATTAGTAGAAAAGTAGCGACCTGGAAGAAAAAGGCCCTTACCTCATTGTTATACAACAACTCCCTAAATGTTAAACCTTTGACTTGAGATAAAATGTTTTGTTGTTTCATGAATCTAGAAGTAATACAAAAAAAAATAGAAATGTGTCCTATATTTTATTAAATTAAATTCAATAAAATAAAAAAATTTATTCTTTGAGTTAAAAAAAAACCAGCCTGCTAAGTATAGCAGGCTGGTTTAAAGGTTAACTAGATAATTGCTTATCTAAATGGAGGCGAATAAAGAATACCGCCTTGTGTCCATAATGCATTAACACCACGAGCAATACCAATCGGTGTATTAATACCGATATTACGCTCGAAGCTTTCTGAGTAGTTACCTACCTGGCTAATGATGTTGTAAGTCCAGTCTGGAGTTAAACCCACATATTCATGTGTGTTTCCAGAACGACCCATCAAGCGCTCACGCTCAGGGTTGTTAGTAACTTCATCAACAGTAGCGCTAGTAACGCCTAGCTCTTCAGCTGTGATCATTGCATTTAAAGACCATCTAACGATGTTAAACCATTGATCATCACCTTGACGTACTACAGGGCCTAGAGGCTCCTTAGAGATGATTTCAGGTAATACAACATGCTCTGATGGATCATTAGCGGCAGCACGCATTGAATACAAACCTGAAGCGTCAGTTGTTAATACATCACAACGTCCTGAGTCATAGTTTGTCAAAGTTTGTGCATTTGTGTCTGAGACAACTGATTGATAATCAATACCATTTTGTTTACCCCAGTCAGCTAGGTTTAGCTCAGTTGTTGTACCCGCTTGGATACAAACAGCCGCACCACCAAGTTCTAGAGCACTAGAAATGCCTAAAGAAGACTTAACCATAA
>CAJVCK010000091.1 GCA_910595805.1 uncultured Candidatus Thioglobus sp.
CACGCGATATTGTTAAAATTAAAGGCTTAAGTTATATGGGTGTTAAAGCCTATGGAAAACTATGTGGCAGTAATGGGGTTATTTTTTTTACTATTGTTGCGCTCTAAGGCTACTTATTTGCAATAAAATCTAGCACATTAGCATTGATACAAAAACGACGGTTACCATCTGGGCCATCTTCAAATACGTGACCTAGGTGAATGCCGGTGCTTTTTGAAATAATTTCAATACGGTTCATTCCATAGCTATTATCGGGTTTTTCGATAGTAGCGTTATCAATGGCTTTAGTAAAACTTAGCCAGCCGCTTTTGGAATTGAAACGGTCATTTGTATTAAATAGAGGTGCACCTGAGAGTTTATCTACAAATACTCCATCAGGCGTATTTTTAAAAATATCGTATTGTTTGCAAAATTTACCTTCTGTGCCTTGATTAAAAGCAATGTCAAAGGCTTTGGATTTGCCTAACTTAAATTTTCCTAAAGCTTTATAAAATTCTTCAGGTGATAGATAGCCTTGAAAACCTGCTTTTTCCACGCCATTTTCAATAAATAGAATGGTTGGTGTGGCAAAGGTTGGGGTTTTGATGGTATAGCCTTTTAGGTTGTATGCAAAGACGCTTCTAATAGGAATACTACCTTGATAATTGTTTAATACTTTCTTTTTAAACGCGACACAGTATGGACAATAAGCATCTGACTCAATCACCACAATTTCTTTGCCAACCAAGGGTTCTAATACTACATTTTTTAAATGCTCATTGTAAGTTTCTCTCAGTTGTTCTTTAATCATGCCTTTGTTGGCAAACTTTACCCCTGTTTTATGATTAGGGCAGTAACCATTTGGATTTTTTTCAAGATAGTCTTGATGATACTCTTCTGCTTTCCAAAATTTAGTCAGCGGCTTCAGTTCAGTAACAATTTTTCCAAAGCCTTTGTTGTTTAAAAGTGTTTGGTATTGGTTTTTGGTATTCAGTGCAATTTGTTTTTGTTGGTCATTTGTCCAATAAATTGCCGATCGGTAGTTGTTGCCTTTGTCATTACCTTGTCCATCTGTTTGCGTTGGGTCGTGCAACTCCCAAAAGTTTTTTATTAGGAATTCGGTAGATACTAACTTGGTATCATAAGTTACTTTAACGGCTTCAGTATGGTTAATGATGCGTTGATTAAGTTTTGCATTATCTTCTTCATCATGCTTGCTAATTTTTTTAATTATATCTAAAAAGTTAAATGAGTTAATATCCTCTTTTGAATTGATATTCTTTCTATTAGCTAGAACTTGACGATAAGTTGGGTTGTCATAATTTCCACCTGTATAACCAGAAACTACATCAACCACACCAGGCGTATGTTCAAAATTCTTTTCAACACCCCAAAAACAGCCTGCTGCAAACACGATCTCTAATAACATGAATTTCTCCTAAAGTTTATATTGGCGATAATATATGAGTAAATCTAATAGGCGTAGATTCTACAGTTGCTAATTTTTTATTTCATTAAGGCTTGTGCCAATTTAGTTAGCAGATTCCTATTTGTTAAAAAAATTGAGAAGAAGTAATTTTGTAACTAATGTTCTCGAGTGGCAGAGAAAGTTAAGTTTGGATGACGTTCCATAGTTAGTTGCAGATTAACCGTAGAGGGTGCTAAATACGTCAACATGCCAGCAGAGTCAATCGCAACGTTATTTCCTGCTTTAGCTTTAAGTTGCTCAATATCTTTATCATCACCTGTTACCCAGCGTGCAGTTGCTACTGCAATGGTTTCAAATTGACAATCAACCCCATATTCATATTTGAGTCGGTGCGCCACAACATCAAACTGCAAAATACCCACAGCACCTAGGATTTGCGAACTATTGATAATCGGTCTAAAGA
>CAJVCK010000092.1 GCA_910595805.1 uncultured Candidatus Thioglobus sp.
GGAAATTCTTGTTCTATTGGGTCGACAGTTTCTACAACATCTGTTTCTAGGTCAATAACATCAATCACTAGGCGGTGATACCTGTATTTTGAATTTGGAGGTAATGTGAAATGTTTGACAATGTAATCTTTGTTGGTGTGAAAGATGAGCTTGATTGTATCTCGGTCACGTTTAATGCGGGTTTTCTTTATGCGTTTATCTTCAAAAAATATATTGGAAAACGTTTCAGATAACACTTCAGCGTCATCAACACTTAAAAGGATGTAGTTGTTATCTTCTGATATGTTGAAGAGAGTGTCTTCTTCAGTATCAATCACGATACGAGTATGATCTGGAGCCGTCCAATAACGAAAATCGTACAATGTTGTTTTATCTTCAGCACTCACTGAAGAAATCAACAGTACAAAAAACAGTGTTAAGTAGTTGCGCACTTTATAACTTGTTTTCCTGATTCGGTGTGGGCTTTTATATTGATTTTCCTCTGATTCCCATCACCATTAAGAGTAATGGAGATGTCAGCTTTTGCGATAACTCCTTTACCAAGTTCTGGCCATTCTATGAGCTGTAAGTGTCCTGATAAAAGGTAATCACGAATACCAATATATTCTAGTTCTTCAGGGTCGTTCAACCGATAACAATCCATATGGTGAATGTTGATAACTTCATTTTGATAACTCTCTACCAATGAGTAGGTCGGACTTTTAACTCGTTCAAAACCAAAATATTGGATAAATCCTTGAGCTAAAGCTGTTTTACCTATACCTAATTCACCAATTAAATAGATAACGAAAGTGCTTTGAAGTGATGAGCAGCAATGAGCAAGTCTCTCAGCAAGGGCAACCGTCTCATCAAGATTCTTAACGTCTAACTTCAAAATAAAAAGTAGTAATAAATGCAAAATATAGATATAAACACACCACCTTTAAAACGACCAATAACACGTTCTTTTTTAGATTGATCAGTGAGGGTAAAAACAACAAGCAAAATTGTGAGAATTAACATAACAAGATAGTCTCTAATTATTAAATCTTTAGGCACTTGAATAGGTGAAATGATTAAACTCGGAATTGCAAGTACACAAATTGTATTAAATAAGTTTGACCCTATAATGTTACCAACAACCATTTCGGTTTGATTTTTTAGGGCGCTACTGATTGAAACTGCGAGTTCGGGCAAACTCGTACCTAAAGCCACGATAGTAAGTCCAACAACTAAGTCGGATATGCCAAATTCAGTCGCAAGAGTTGAACCTCCGAAAACTATGAGCTGAGCACTTCCGAGTAGAAATAATAAAGAAACAATTAGCTTGAACCAAGTTGTACCTTTTTGTTGTGTGTCGATTTCAGTAATTAGGTTATCAAATTCATGATGATCTTTTTTAGTTTTTTTCAAGGTATAGAATAGAAAAAATGCGAGCAAGGTTAATAAAACAAAGCTATCTATATTGTCCAATTCTCTATCCAATAATAATAACCCACTAATCAAAGTAACAGTTATTAGATATCCCCACTCTCTCTTTTTGACAACTCCTAGATTAATCTTTATTGGAAGTATGATTGCGGTAATGCCAAGAACCAAAGCTATGTTAATAATATTAGATCCAAGAGCGTTGCCTATACCCATTTTTGGATAGCCTTCAAAAGCTGCTAGTCCTGAAATAACCATTTCTGGAGCTGAGGTTCCGAAACCTAAAATGATTACGCCAATTATGAGTGGAGAAATATTAAAAATTTTGGCAATTTTGGCGCCATTATTTGTAAATGCATCAGCACTCCAAATTAGCAATAAAAAGCCAGATACAAGAGATATAATCGACGTTAACATTATTATTTGTTGTTGATATATATATT
>CAJVCK010000093.1 GCA_910595805.1 uncultured Candidatus Thioglobus sp.
GCTCACTTTGTGAAAAACTAGGTGCGGTGCATGAAGAAGGCATACAAAACTATGGATCGGACAACGATAAAAGACTAACCGGAAACCATGAAACGCAAAGCATAAGCACTTTTTCTTATGGCGTTAGTGATCGTGTGGCCAGCATAAGAATCCCAATCTATACGGTAGAAAACGATTGGAACGGCTATCTCGAAGACAGGCGGCCAGCATCAAATGCAGACCCATATAAGATTATTGCCCACATTGTTGGCACACTGACAAAGTAACGCAATAAAAATATAGAACTTTAAAGGCCTCTTATTGGGGCCTTTAATCTTTTTTGAGGCTTCCGGTCAAAGCTCCAATTCCATCAATAGAATGATCAGCCAGATATTTTTCCAGCCCAACATTGATTTTATTGCAAATCAAGGGATCAATAAAAAGAGCAGTGCCTATGCCTATGGTCGATGCGCCTGCGATCAAGAACTCAATTGCATCATTAATAGAGCTAATCCCGCCTTGACCCATGATTGGAATATTTTGAGGCCCGGCGATCTCATAAACTTGCATGACTTTCTGAAGCGCAATTGGCTTGATGGCCGGCCCTGATAAGCCGCCAGATATGTTACCAAGAACCGGACGCCTGCTTTCAATGTCAATTGCCATTCCAGTAATGGTGTTAATCACGGCTAGCGCATCACTGCCAGCTTCGATACACCGTCGGGCACTTTCTTTTATATCGGCTTGGTTTGGAGACAGTTTGGTGATGATTGGTTTGGTGGTTGCTCCCTTGCAAGCTTCTACCACTTGAGCCGACATTTCTGGATCATTGCCAAACTCCATCCCACCTTTCTTGACATTTGGACAGGAGATGTTTAATTCAATTGCATGAATACTTGATTGATCAAAAAGCCTACAGACTTCAACGTATTCATCAATCGTAGAGCCAGAGACATTGGCAATATAGTGAGTTTCAAAGGGTTCAAGCGACGGTAGAATATTTTCTACAACCTCATGCGCACCCGGGTTTTGTAGACCTATTGAGTTTAGCATTCCAGAGGGCGTTTCATAAACGCGATGAGCCGCATTGCCCAAGCGCGGTTCAAGAGTAGTGCCTTTTAGGACCGCTCCACCAATATCACCATTCGAAAAACCCTCAAGCCTTGTGTATTCATCGCCAAAACCAACACAACCAGAAAGCAATACAATTGGAGAGGCAAGATTTAACCCTAAGAATTCAGTTGTTATTGTGTTTTTGTTGGCCATACTGGTTTTGTGTTCAATATTGTACTACATCAACCCGAAATACCACCCAACACAGGAAATATTATTCGTTTGTGTGCGAATACAGGCGCTAGATTGCATTTGATTCACCCCCTGGGATTTGTGATGACCAAGAAAAATCTTGAAAGGGCGGCATTGGATTATGGGGAATCCGTTGAGGTTATTCACCATAAAAATTTTGAAGCGTTTTTGGGCGAAACACCAGCAAAGAAATACTATTCAGTTTCCACCAAAGGCGAAGCACTGATGAATGAAAACATCATCGAGCCTGGCGATTATCTTATGTTTGGCAGTGAAACAAAGGGGTTGCCCCAAAAATGCCTCAATCATGATCGTTGCAAAGGAAGAATACGAATACCAATGGTGGATGGCTCAAGAAGCCTCAATCTCTCTAACTCCGTTGCAATTCTTTTGTACCACGCGCTGGGACAAAATGATTTTACTGGGCTGTCTTAGTTTTCAAATCGCAATGGACGGGCCATCAATTCTGTGGCAGCCTCTTTGGCAGAAAGACCCTCAAAAAGAATTTTATAAACCCTTGTCATAATTGGGAATTGATCATCGCTAACCAT
>CAJVCK010000094.1 GCA_910595805.1 uncultured Candidatus Thioglobus sp.
GAAATTAAGGCAAACTCTATTATCGAAAATTCTATAATCGGAAGCCATACAACTGTAGGTCCTTTTGCTCGTATTCGCCCAGAAACTGAGGTGGGCAATCATGCCAAAATTGGTAATTTTGTTGAAGTAAAAAAATCTACAATTGGTGACAAATCTAAAGTACCACATCTAAGCTATGTTGGTGACAGCTCAATAGGTCAAGATGTTAATATTAGTGCAGGCGTTATAACTTGTAATTATGATGGTGCAAATAAACATCAAACCGTTATTGAAGATGGTGCATTTATTGGGTCTGATACTCAATTAATTGCTCCAATAACGGTTGGTAAAAATGCTACTATTGGTGCTGGTTCAACTATCACCCAAGACGCTCCTAGTGAAAAACTGACATTAAGTCGAAAAAAGCAAAAAACAGTTGATAATTGGAAAAGAAAGATAAAGAAATAATTCTGTCCTAATACAATAAAAACTTATTTAATGCTTAAACTTCCAAAAAATGTCTGGCTATTATCGATATGTTCGGCATTTTTTATGTCAGTTGCCGTATTCATGGTCTTTGTTGGTGGAATTATCGGCAACTCACTTACTCACGTAAAAAATCTTTCAACTCTTCCAGTTGCGATAATTGTAGTAGGCACTGCTCTCGCTATTCTACCGGTCAATCGACTAATGTCTTTGTTTGGTCGTAAAAAGGTTTTTTTGAGTGTATGCCTCCACACAATTGCAGCAATTGGATTAGGTATCTATGCTATTAATACTGAATCTTTTCTTCTTTTTTGTCTATCAAGTTTTTTGTTAGGTGCTACAGCTGCAACGATGTATCAATTTAGATTTGCAGCAATTGAAAGCGTTCAAGAAGAACAAAGAACTACAGCAATAGCTATAGTTCTTCTTGGAAGTCTGCTATCAGCCTATCTTGGACCTGAAGTTGCCACCTTAGGTAAAAATTGGTTTGAGGTAGATTTTATAGGCTCATTTGTTTTGCTTGCCTTACTCTTCGTTCCTGCCTTTGTGTTGCTTTGTTTTTTTCAACCAGTTGAAAAATTTAATGAACAAGTAGACAAATCAAGACGCCCCTTGATTGAAATTATTAAGCAAGGTTCTTTCATTGTTGCTGCTAGTGCTGCAACTACAGGTTATGTTGTGATGAGTTTTGTCATGACAGCAACCCCAGTAAGTATGCATGTGATGGACGGTTTTTCAATTGAGCACACTAAATTTGTCATTCAAAGTCATGTCATTGCAATGTTTCTACCATCACTATTTACAGCAATGATTGTTAAGTATTTAGGGCTTTCTCGAATGATGATTCTTGGTGTTATTATTTTATTTATCTCAGTTACCATTGCATACCTCAGCCAATCTTTAAATAGCTACTGGTGGTCTTTAATGCTCCTTGGTCTGGGTTGGAATTTTTTGTTTATTGGAGGCACTAATTTACTCCCTCGTTCTTATAATGAAAATGAAAAGTTTAAAGTTCAATCAGTTAACGATTTTATGATTTTTGGTTTTCAGGCTTTTGCAGCTCTTTCAGCAGGCTGGTTTGTGTTCAACTTTAGTTGGGAGGTAACGATGTTGTCTGTTATCCCGTTATTAGCATTTCAGTTGTTACTTCTTTTGTGGTGGCTAAAGCATGACAAACAAGAGTCATAAAAAATCATTGCTTTTTCATAGTTTTTCTTATACAGTATTGATTTTTTGTTTAGGGAGTGAATTTTGAAAATCGAAGCAATACACCTTCTATTGGAGCTAAGATTTCTGGACTATCGCTTAACAAAAACCTAAACGATGACATATGTAATCAGATA
>CAJVCK010000095.1 GCA_910595805.1 uncultured Candidatus Thioglobus sp.
ATCAGCAATTTTGTTCGGGATATCATGCATCCTGAGATTATACGGGGTATTTTAGCTTGTCGGTAGAGTTGGGATTTTTCTCGTATTGTTGTCCAAATTTTGTCAATATTCTGTTGTTATCACTATATTTTCATATTCTAAGCTATATTTGGATTTCACATAATTGGCATTTCTGTTTATACTCCGCCGCCTGAAGAAATTCTTGATATTAAAACACCGAATAACAGCTATTTTAACTAAATAATTATGAGTAATAATAATGACTGATTTAACCAATTACAGAAATATAGGAATCTTTGCTCACGTAGACGCTGGAAAGACAACAACGTCAGAACGCATACTAAAACTGACCGGGAAAATACATAAAACTGGTGAAGTCCATGACGGTGAAGCCACTACAGATTTTATGGAACAGGAACAAGAGCGAGGAATTACAATTCAGTCAGCTGCTACAAGTTGTTTTTGGAATGACCACCGATTAAACATTATAGATACGCCTGGGCATGTTGACTTCACTATTGAAGTTTATCGTTCTTTAAAAGTCTTAGACGGTGGTGTTGGTGTTTTCTGTGGTTCTGGTGGTGTTGAGCCACAATCTGAAACAAATTGGCGATATGCTAATGATTCAGGAGTCGCTCGTATTATTTTTGTTAATAAACTTGATCGCACTGGAGCAGATTTTTATCGTGTTGTAAAACAGATTGAAGATGTTTTAGGAGCAAACCCTTTAGTTATGGCATTACCAATCGGTATTGAAGATAATTTTATTGGTGCGGTTGACCTTTTAACTCGTAAAGCTTGGGTTTGGAGAGATCCAAATGACCCTGCAAAATATGAAATAGAAGATGCCCCTGAAGATATGGCAGGAATTATCGAAGAGTGGCGTGAAAAATTAATTGAAACTGCTGTAGAACAAGATGATGCTGTGATGGAAAAATATTTGGAAGGTGAAGAGCCTAGTATTGATGAGCTAAAATCTTGTATCCGTAAAGGCACAATTAGTCTCTCATTCTTTCCAACATATTGCGGTTCAGCATTTAAAAATAAGTGTGTACAAATGATTCTTGATGCCGTTGTTGATTACCTACCAAATCCAACTGAAGTTAAGCCTCAGCCTGAGGTTGATTTAGAAGGAAACGAATCTGGTGAATATGCAATTGTTGACCCTGCTAAACCATTACGTGCCTTAGCTTTTAAAATTATGGATGATCGCTATGGTGCACTAACTTTTATTCGTATTTATTCTGGAAAACTTGAAAAAGGTATGACCGTACTAAATACATTCACTGGCAAAAGTGAACGCATTGGTCGAATTGTTGAAATGCATGCTGATGAACGTATTGAACTCGATACCGCCCAAGCAGGAGATATTGTTGCTGCCATCGGTTTAAAAAATGTACAAACCGGACATACTTTATGTGACCCAGATAAACCTGCAACTCTGGAACCCATGGTGTTTCCTGATCCAGTCATTTCAATTGCTGTTGCGCCTATTGATAAAGGGGCATCAGAAAAACTGGGTATTGCGATTGGGAAAATGATCAAGGAGGACCCTTCTTTTAGGGTTGAAACTGATCAAGATAGTGGTGAAACCATTTTAAAAGGCATGGGCGAACTTCATCTTGATATTAAAGTTGATATTTTAAAACGTACACATAGCGTTGAAGTAGAAGTTGGTAGTCCGCAAGTTGCCTATCGTGAAACAGTAACAAAACGTATCGAAGATACCTACACACACAAAAAGCAATCAGGTGGTTCAGGACAATA
>CAJVCK010000096.1 GCA_910595805.1 uncultured Candidatus Thioglobus sp.
ATAAATGGCAGTAAAACGACAATCAGTCTTGATGTACTGAAATCCCAACTCAGCCCAGTTAAGTTCTTTCTTACTAACTGTTGCCTCCACTTGTTAATATCCGTTCGTAGCTGTGTATTATCCGGTATAAGCTAATCAATAGCTAGGCAGGGTATGATACAACGTAGTTTCATGCTATAGACTCTTTCGCAACCAATCTAACCAGTAATACCTATGCAATTTATCGATATCGGCGCCAATCTCACTCATCAATCATTTCAAAATGATTTCGACCAGGTAGTGGCTAATGCCAAGCAAGCAAACGTCAGTCATATTATTTTAACGGGCACCGATCTTCCATCTAACAAAGCAACACATTTGATTGCTAGACAAAGTCCGGAATTTTTTAGCAGTACTGTTGGATTTCATCCCCACATTGCAGAATCGGTGACTGATGATCAATTTCAGTCTGCGAAAACATTAATCGATGCTGACCATGTCGTTGCAATTGGTGAAACGGGATTGGACTACAATCGCAGCTACTCACCAAAGGCAGATCAATTACAAATATTCGAAAATCATTTAGAGCTGGCAACCGAGTTTAAAAAACCGTTATTCTTACATCAACGGGACGCCCATAATGACTTTCTCTATCTTTTAAAAAACTTTCGTAGCGAAATCGTCGGCGGTGTCGTGCATTGCTTTACTGATACTGAAGAAGCTTTACAAGACTATTTAGCCCTGGATATGCATATCGGTATAACTGGATGGATTTGTGATGAGCGCCGCGGGGCGGGGCTACAACAAGCCGTTGCTAAAATTCCACTGGATCGATTGCTGATTGAAACTGATTCTCCGTATTTATTACCGCGTAGTATTAAACCCAAACCAAAATCTCGTCGAAATGAACCGGCACACTTGGCTGAAGTTGCTAAAAAAATCGCCTTGCACAGCCCTCATGAATTGGAAGAAATAGCGCAAGCCACTACAGCTAATGCGAAGCGCCTGTTTGGCTTGCCAAATTTCAAATAATTCCTCCAATACGCTAACCAAATCACATTTTCACTTGAATCAGCATATTCGGGTCACGTATTAATCTTTTTCAATTTTTGTGATATTTTTTGCAGCCGTAGTCTGTCGTTGAGAGATGGCGAATGGCAAATTATTTCATCCTTCGAGCTGATTGGCGACACCAGGACATTCCTATCATGGTGTTAATGATTTCGGCATCGGTAAGATTAGTTTAAGCGAAAGGAGTTTTAATGCTGGCCTTCGCTATCAAACTGATAACTTTACCAGCATTATTCTTGAAACCTGGCACATCAAAATAAATTAAATAAATCCTCTGGTTGAAACGGCCACCCTATCTCTTCATTGGTTAATTTATTTTTGATCACTGGAATTCTAACTCCATACAATTTAACCAGTGCCTCATCGGTACTTATATCAATAGATTCTACAAAGAATTCTCTTGAGTTTTGTGCTTTTACTAACATCTGTTCAGCGAACTTACAAAGATGACAGCCTTCGGTTGTGTAAAGAATGAGTATATCCATGACGGTCAAGAATGGCAGGACACAGAAATAGAATCAAACTTCTCGTTGAATAATGATCAATCTATGCTAGCTATCGAAATATAAATCAAATGAACCAAAACATGGAATCGTCAGCGAGGGTCTCAGCTCGTAATTGATTCAGCATTGGGCTGGCAAAGCTAATCGCTTTAATCTAAGGCTGATTTTCAGATACCAATCACTGAATT
>CAJVCK010000097.1 GCA_910595805.1 uncultured Candidatus Thioglobus sp.
GTCACACTCTGTCCAGCACCCTCAGTCTCAAAGCCCGTTATTTCTGTCTCAAGCGCAACAGTGACGCCGAGATCTAATACTTTTTTCGAGAGACCTTCCATCGCCTTCACGTTGTTTGCGTAACCGCCTGGCTTCTCATGAAGAACCGAGGTAATACCCTCAGCTTGCCAATCTTCAAAAAGATTAAGCATATAGTCACGAGACTCTTCTTCGCCTTCAATAAAGACGCTGTCGTAGCCGATTGCAGCTTGCTCAGCATGAATTTGTTTCACATCTTCTCTCATTTTTTCACAAGAGATTTGCATGTAGCCATTAGCGTGGTAACTAAATGCCTCAGGGTCACTTTCCCAAATGCTGACTGAGTGAGCCATCAGCTTGCGCATCGCAGGTTGAAAATAATTGTTACGAACAACGCCGCACGCGATTCCAGTTGCACCCGCTGCGATTCTGTCAGCTTTATCAATAATGACGATTCGACCTTCAACATTCTCGCCTTTTTCAATTAAACGTTCAGCTAGGCGCCATGCAGTTGATAATCCGTGAATTCCTGCGCCGGCTATAACGTATTCGGCTTGAGTTGGTAAAGACATATTAATCTCCTTGTGATTTTATTTTTTTGAAAAAAAATTAAACAAACATATAAATGAATTTCAGTAAGCATAATTATCAATATTTTGAAAGGACTGTCAGGTTAAAAAATTCAAATCGAATTGAAAATAATTCTACAAACTTGAAAAAAATATATATAGACTCTATTCACACATTATGAAAGGGGTTTCAGTTTTGTTGTTTTTTGCAATCAATCTTTATTTTCACTGCCAGTAAAGCATATAGATTATATGCACTTTAGAGATTTTATTGGCTGTATTATTAGATTAAAAGGCTCAACTCGAACACAAAATATGAAAAGTAAGTATACTTGTATTCAACATTTAGGAAATATTTATGTCTCGTAGATATTACAAATTACCACCGTTAACCTCACTAGCGACCTTCGAAACAGCTGCTCGTCATCGAAGTTTCAAAGGAGCAGCAGAAGAGCTTGGGGTGACTCCAGGCGCGGTTAGTCACCAAATTAAATTTTTAGAAACCGAGCTGGGACTCTCTCTATTTGATCGAAAGCATCACGGCAACAATTTAACGGACCACGGTGAATCTTTGTTTGCTGTGCTTCAGAGCAGCTTTACCGCGGTATCCTCTACCCTCGCCAATCTTAGACGCTCTGCCAGTGACAAAGAGGTCATTATTAGCGCGACTACAGCGGTTTCATTTATGTGGCTTCCACCTCGATTAGCTGAATTCTGGAAGCAGCATCCTGAAATCCCAGTCAATCAACACGTAACTGATAATACGGACTCACAAGGCGTTGCGGTTGACCTGAAGATTTGTTATGGGTTCGTTGAGAACGAGTCGACCCAAAAGCACACTCTTTTTCAAGATGAATTAGTGCCATTATGCAGCCCCTCTTTCGCTAAAGAGTTTCCAGAATCATCCATCGAAGATTTGGCTCAAGCTCCGCTCATACATCTAAGGGCTAAAGACAAAAATTGGTCGAATTGGTTTTCATGGTTCAACGCCTTAGGTTACAAAGGAAAAATTGCACCAGGTACGCACGTTAATAACTATATGATTGCCCTTCAGGTTGCTAGTGATGGCATGGGAATTGTCTTAGGGTGGAAACATCTTTGCAAGCCCAAGATTGATAGCGGCGAACTTGTGGTCTATGGAGAC
>CAJVCK010000098.1 GCA_910595805.1 uncultured Candidatus Thioglobus sp.
GTGAAATAACCTCAAGTTGGGGTGCTGCAGAGTGGCTTTACCAGGGAGGTTTTATGACATCTAATGCAATATCATCTGTTTCTGATTATCAGCTCAAAGCAGTTTATGATAGTGCATCAAATTATCTTCGACTAGATGGTATATTTGACGAAAGCCATTCTAGCAGCATGGATAACACTAAGAAAGATTATCTAGACTATCTCGTTTCTTTGGGAGAGAGTATAGCGAATGAAAGGCAATCTGACATAGAGACTTTTGCACAAAAACTAGTTGAAAACTCGGATAAAACATAATGAATGAAACGCTAATTCTTTTGTTACTTCTAGGTGCATTTGCTGGTTTCGTTGCTGGCCTTTTGGGAGTAGGCGGTGGCTTGATTATGGTTCCTGCATTACTGTATCTATTAGCACCAACTATCAATCAATCGGTCTTAATGCACACTGCAATTGGTACCGCTTTAGCAGCGATTGTTTTTACTTCGCTTTCAAGCGTATATGCGCACCATAAACATGGAGCGATACTTTGGAAAAACTTTTTCAAACTCACGCCAACTGTGCTTTTGGGTGCATATAGCGGGGCGATAGTTGCGAAATATATGAGTTTTGATTTTTTAAGAATATTTTTTGCTTTCTTTGAAATTAGTGTTGCTGTAATTATGTGGTTTGGTGTCAGCGCTTCGGGTCACGTAGACAATCTAGCTCGCTGGGTTTGGCTAATTGTTGGCTATATTATTGGTTTAGTTTCTGCTATTGTAGGTATAGGTGGTGGCACGATGACAACACCTTTTTTGGTTTATAACAATGTAGAAATAAAAAAAGCAATTGCGACTTCAGCAGCTGTCGGAATGCCTATTGCTATTGCTGGTAGTCTTGGTTTTATTGTTGTTGGATTGAGTGTAGAAGATGCTACTGGCGGTATTGGTTTTGTTCACTTAGAAGCACTTGTAAGTATTGTTGTAGCAAGTATCTTGTTTGCGCCATTAGGAGCTAAGGTAACGCATATCGTAGATAGTAAAAAACTCAAGAAAGGTTTTTCAGTGTTTCTAGGTTTTTTGGGTGTGATGGTACTTTTGTTTAAGTAGAAGAGAGATTTTATTTTTTTTCTGAAAAATTTAATGCAACGGAATTAATGCAGTAGCGCTTTCCAGTTGGCTGAGGACCATCAGGAAAAACATGACCTAAATGTGCATCACAAGATGAACACCTAACTTCTATTCTGATGTAACCCAAAGAGTCATCTTCAATTTGTCGAATACAGTCGCTCTTAGCGAGCTCGTAAAAACTTGGCCAACCACTCCCTGAATCAAACTTTGTGTTTGATTCAAACAATAGAGCATCACAACAAACGCAGTGATAATGACCTGTTTCATAGTGGTTATAGTATTCACCGGTAAATGGTGGCTCAGTACCACATTCTTGGGTGATATGATAAGCTTCAGGTGATAACTTTTTCTTAATGTCCATTCGTGTATTATAAGAGAACTATAGAGGTTTCTTCAATATCTGCGATCAATAATTATGGAAATATATTTGGTAGGTGGCGCTGTTCGTGATGAACTATTAGGTATATCTAATAACAAATCTGCAAAGGATTATGTTGTCGTGGGCTCCTCACCTCAAGAAATGAAATCACTCGGATATCATCAAGTGGGAAAAAATTTTCCTGTTTTTATTGATCCAAAATCCGGTGATGAATACGCTTTAGCTAGAATCGAAAGTAAGGTTGGC
>CAJVCK010000099.1 GCA_910595805.1 uncultured Candidatus Thioglobus sp.
AATTCATTGAGTGCCAATTGAAAATCTTTTAAACAATCTCTCAGCTGCACACCAGACTGGTTGGTGGCACTTAAAGTACAGGCGTCATTTGTTGAAGTATCGCCGTCAACTGTAATCCGATTAAATGATTGGTTGACTGATAATGATAGACAGTCTTGCAATTCTTCTTGAGAGGCTCCTATATCAGTAAAAATAAAGCTCAACATCGTTGCCATATCAGGCCTTATCATGCCTGAACCTTTGGCAATTCCTGAGAGTGTTACTGTTTTTCCATCCACTTCAAATGACATTGAATGGCTTTTTTCAACCAAATCAGTCGTCAAAATACCTCTGGCAACTTGATTCATATTTTCAGCCGCAAGATTTTTTACCAGAAAAGTTGAGTTTTTCTCAAAAGGCTCTATTGGTAAGAGTTGTCCAATAACTCCTGTCGAAAAAGGTAGTACTTGTTGTGGGTCAACAGCAATTTCATTAGCAAAAATTTCACAACTTTGAAAAGTATGATTAAGTCCTTTTTTGCCCGTACCAGCGTTAGCATTTCCACTATTAATTAACAAAGCACGAACCTGTGAAGATAGGTGATTTTTTGCAACTAAAACTGGAGCTGCACAAAAAACATTTTGAGTAAAAACTGCCGCTGTTGCACTACCCTCAGACAACAAAATTAAAGATAAATCTAATTCTTCATTATTTTTAATACCACTAGCAATTGAAGAACATTCAACACCAGAAACCTGTTTTAAAGCACTTTCCATTTCTGAAACCATTAAGGGATTAAATAATAAACAAGATTTTACCCAATTTGCTTGTACTCTCTCTACTTTAAAAAATTTGATATAGTGGCTAGAGTTGGCTTCTATCTAACTTATTAAAAATCAACATTAATAATGTCCCAAATACAACCATCATAAGGGCTGGAACAGCAGCTCTCTCGAAAAGTCCTTCTGCACTTAGCTCATAAACACGAATGGCCAAAGTGTCCCAACCGAATGGCCTTAATAAGTATGTGGCGGGTAACTCTTTCATTACGTCTACTGCTACTAGTAAACCACCGGCCAATATACCAGGGGTCATCATGGGAAGATAGACTTGCCAAATCAAACGTAGACGAGAAGCTCCCAATAGTTTGGCACTTTGTTCATAAACAGGTTTTATTTGTTCACTCGAAGCACTCGCTGAATTAAAAGCGATGGCCATAAATCTTGATACATATGCAAAAAGTAACAAAGCAACTGAACCAAAAAAGACATGATTAATAGATGAACCACCAAAATAAATACTAACCTGTGAAATACTTTGCACCGTATAAAGCAAACCCACAGCCATTACAGATCCTGGCAATGCATAGCCGAGAGTAGACAAACGTATTAGTATTTGCAAACTTTTACTGTTATTTTTACGTTGACTCGGCAATGCTAATATGGTTGCTACAAAAACTGTCAGGATGGCAGCACTCAATGTCAAAACACCAGTTGAAATAAAAAAATTCAGATATTTAGCACTCCATTCCATGTTAATGACATCAATACTCCAAACGATAATTTGCATGAATGGCATGGCAAAAGCGAGCATAAAAATACTAAACACAAAAAAGAATATTAACCAACCAATAGGACCTCTTGCTTTATAAGGTCTAATAAGAGAAACATCCGTTGAATAATATTTAGCTTTACCACGTGCCCTTCTTTCAAAATAGATAAGAAAAAATGCAACCAAAAC
>CAJVCK010000100.1 GCA_910595805.1 uncultured Candidatus Thioglobus sp.
AACCATTGGAGGTACAACGAGCTCATACCCACAACTTTGATACAAATCTAATAGACAGCGTCTAATGGACTCAAAAGTGACCGCTTGCTCACCAGTGAGCTCATCTATGCCCTCAGGTAGTTGCCAATTATTCATTACAAATAATTAATCTGTAGGATTAAAGTGTCGGAAGAATTCTGAATCTGGGTTAAGTACTAAAATATCACCTTGCTCGCTAAACGACTTTTTGTATGACTCAAGTGAGCGATAGAAAGAGTAGAATTCAGAATCTTGGCTATAGGCTTCAGCATAGTTACTTGCCGAAATAGCGTCACCTTCACCTCGAATCTTTTCGGAATCTCTGTATGCATTAGCGAGGATAATTGTGCGCTCCTTATCTGCAAAGGCTTGAAGCTTTTCGGCCTCCTCAGCACCATTAGCGCGATACTTATTAGCAAGACCTTTTCTTTCTGTCTCCATACGGCTATAGACAGAATTTCGAACCTCTTGAGACAGCTCAATACGTTTAATACGCACATCTACAACTTCAATACCATACTCGTCTTCTGCGATCGCCTTAAGTTTAGCTTTAACGCTAGCCATAATAGCTTCACGTTCATCTGAAATCACTTCAATGATGGTACGTTTTGAAAATTCACTCCTCAGTGCATCCTGATTATTTTGTGCAAGCCTTAAGTTAGCTTGCGCCATTGCGCCGCCAGTAGAAATGTAGAACTTTTGAGTGTCAACAATACGCCACTTAACAAACGAGTCCACTACCACATTCTTCTTTTCAACGGTCAAAAATGATTCTGCAGCTGAGTCTAAAGTTTGAATACGTTTATCAAACCGCACAACGTTGTTCACAAAAGGCGTTTTAAACTTCAAACCAGGTTCATTTTCGATGGATACAATTTCACCTAATCGCAACTTAAGTGCTACCTGAGTTTCTTTGACAGTATATAAACTAGAACTCAACAAGATTGCAATCAATACAGCTACAACTAAAATTATTTTATTCATCATCTGTTCTCCCTTGAGCGTAATACACTTCCATCATTACTCTGACTTGTCGGGGTATCTTTAAAAGTTTTGGAGGTTGATGACGAACTTGATGACCTCGAAGAATTAATCAATTGGTCAATCGGTAAATACATCAAAGAATCAGAATTAGAGTCTACAATAACTTTACTAGTAGAACCCAAAACCTCTTCAAGTGTCTCTCTATATAGTCTCTCTTTGGTCACAACTGGCGCCTTTAAGTATTCCTCTAGAATTTGATTAAAGCGGTAAGCCTCACCTTCGGATTTAGAAACAACTTGAGATTTATAGGCTTCCGCTTCAGCAATAAGTCTTTGGCTTGCACCACGTGCTTTAGGAACAATATCGTTGGCATAAGCTTTCGCCTCGTTGATGTATCTTTGCTCATCTTCTCGAGCCTTGACAACATCATCAAAGGAAGCTTTAACCTGTATTGGCGGTTGTGCGTCTTGCATAGTGACTGCGGTAATTATTAGACCGGTATTGTATTCATTAAGTAAACCTTGGGAAGCACTCTTAACTTCTTGTGCAACCTGCTCACGGCCTGTCGTTAAGACATGGTCCATGGTGTTGTCGCCTACCACTTGTCTAATAACACTTTGAACGACATGACTCAAGGTCAACTCTGGGTTAAAGACGTTAAATAAATAAGCCTGGGCATCTGCAATCTTATATTGCACAGCCAA
>CAJVCK010000101.1 GCA_910595805.1 uncultured Candidatus Thioglobus sp.
AGGGTTTATATAAAGGCGCTAAGATTCTAATCTTAGATGAACCCACAGGCGTACTAACACCTCAAGAAACTGATGAACTTTTTCGTATCTTTAGTGCACTAAAAGAGCAAGGCGTAACCATCATTTTAATTACTCATAAGCTCCGCGAAATTATGAGCATCACAGACCAGGTTTCAGTCATGCGTGATGGAAAAATGGTAGCACATCGACAAACAAATGAAACCAGTTCTGAAGAGCTAGCCGAATTAATGATTGGCCGAAAAGTGTTGCTAAATATAGATAAATCAGAATCAAAAAGTGGTTCACCAGTACTGAAAGTAAAAAACCTACATGTCTCAAACGAACAAGGTATTGAACGTGTTTCAGATATCAATTTTGAAGTCTGTTCTGGTGAAGTTCTTGGGATTGCCGGTGTTACCGGAAATGGTCAAGGGACACTATTGAAAGCTTTGACTGGTATTTTGCCTTTGACTAGAGGCAGTATTGAAGTCTTTGGTAAAATCATAACTTCTAATAATCATCTTGGACCCAGAATATTGCGTGAATTGGGTATAGCGCATGTACCAGAAGATCGTCAAAGGATGGGTTTGATTACTGAATTTAGTGCTAGTGAATCAGCACTCCTTGGCTATCACAATGACGAACATCTCAATCAAGGATTATTGCTTAAAAAAGCATTAGTAAAGAAAAACTGTGAATCATTAATGTCTTCTTTTGATGTGCGTCCAGCAGACCCTAATCTAAAATCATCTAATTTTTCGGGTGGTAACCAACAAAAGCTCATTGTAGCTCGAGAATTCGAACGCGATCCTGAAGTCTTAATTATTGGTCAGCCGACCCGTGGAGTCGACATCGGTGCCATTGAATTTATTCGTAAGAGAATTATTGCTATGCGAGATGCAGGTAAAGCTGTTGTTCTAGTTTCTGTTGAGTTAGAAGAAATTATGTCGCTCAGTGATCGTATCATTGTGATGTGTGATGGACAAATTACCGGCAATGTGGATGCGAGAGATGCCGAAGAACGAACCCTAGGCTTAATGATGGCCAACGCACTGACTTCATCAGAAAAAAACCAAGAGGTACAGTCATGACTCGTGATACTCGTCTAGCCTGGATTAATGGTCTAATGTTGCCACTACTTAATGTCTTAACTGCATTTGCTGCCATCGCTATCGTTTTTGTGTTTATTAATGTGGACCCTATTGAAGCTGCCAAAATTGTTATTCACGGCACTCTTGGTTATGAAGAAGGGGTTGGTTACACTCTATATTACGCTACCAACTTTGTTTTTACCGGTTTAGCTGTTGCTGTTGCATTTCATGCAGGGTTATTCAATATTGGTGGAGAAGGACAAGCCTATGTTGGTGGACTCGGTGTTGCTCTGGCAGTCTTAGCTTTTGATCCGAGTATAAGTCCTTGGGTTGTTATCCCTGCAAGTATTATGGGTAGTTTACTATTTGGCGCATTGTGGGCTATCGTGCCAGGATACCTCCAAGCTTATAGAGGAAGTCATATAGTCATCACCACGATCATGTTTAATTTCATAGCTTCTGCATTGATGGTCTATATGTGTGTTCACGTACTACGTGAAGTTGGACAAATGAACCCTCAAAGCAAAATGTTTCCTGAAACAGCATGGTTACCATTTATTCATGACATTTTCGCTGGAATAGGTTACAAGATAGCCCCTTCACCTTTAAATTTA
>CAJVCK010000102.1 GCA_910595805.1 uncultured Candidatus Thioglobus sp.
ATCCCACCACACGCTTCCTGCTTCGAGTGCAATTCTCTCTGTCAAACCGATTGGAGGCAATGCCTTGCGCATAGCGTTAAATAGAGGCTTAGTAAATATTAATAATCTGATTCTAGGAACGAGAAATATTCCTAAAAAAAGCAGTATAACTAATACAATCTGTGCACCTAAATGGCCGGCTATAACGGCACCAGGATATGCCAACGCGGTAGCCAGCAACCATACCTGCCATAGTTTTAATTTTGCTTTTACCAATACAAGTAAAAGCAAAACAAAGATCAATACAAACGAAAGAAGCGAATATTGAAATATATTTTCTAACATACTAACCTTTAAAAAATTCTAAATATATTATGTAACCTACAATAGTTAGCCATATAAGCCCTACTTGATCTTTAATATTTTTAATATCTTTTTCCATAATTCTCCTTTGTATATTTTTTGTATGTGTGTTTCAAATGCTTAATAAGTATAGTGACAAAAATAGAAATTTAATTGTCATAATATAATAAAATATTGATACTTTATTACAATTAACAAAATTTTAATTGCATGAACATACATAGCATTGCTTGGAAATCAATTCTAAGACTTCAACAAATTTATCCCAAAGAGGTTGATGAAATTTGTAGCAGAATAGGTTTACCTAAAAAAATATTATTGAACCAAAACTTAACACTGCCTGTTGAGATGTTTTTAAATTTTTTTATTCAAGCTGAGTCTGTTTTTGATGACGAACTGATCTCGATTAATTATTCAAGAATGGCACAAATAAGACCAAACTATTCTGAATTATTAGGCTTAATATTTGTTTATTCAAGACACATGAAAGAAAGTTTTAAATTACTTCAAACATATATTAATATAGAGCTTGAGGGCATCAACGTTTTAGTCACCAAACATCAGGACATTGTAAAAATTCAATTCATTGCAGACCCGGTAATTGAACACTCAAGTCTATATGAAAACTTATGTTTATCAATGCTTGCTGCCTTTATTAGGTCTAAAAGATATGCAATTAAACATATTACTACTAAAATACAGCCAAGCAATAAATCTATAAACAAAAAATCAGTTTTTAATTGTCCAATTAATTTCAGTGGCACTGAAACCTCCATTGTAATTAGCCACAATACTTTTATGAAAAAGAATAGTAATGCTAACTCAAAATTAGTTGCCTTTTTAACTTCAATTGCTCAAGAAAAGTTACAACAGAAGCAAATCCGAAGCAACATGACTGATAGGGTAGAAACCCTGCTATTGAATTATGAAAATAACTACAACAACGTCAACATTGAGGAAATATCTAGTCAGCTGAGTATGAGTGTTAATTCGCTTCGTAATCAATTGTCAAAAAATAAAACGAATTTTCGTCAAATATTTAACCAATATAAATTAAAAAGAGCGAAACTGATGTTAAAGGAGGGTCAGTCTGTTAAAGTTATTTCATACTTGCTAGGCTACGCAGAGCCATCTTCATTTATCCGCTGGTTCATTAGTCAAACAAACTTAACACCGACTACCTTCAAGAAAGATTTACAGGGCTAGGTTTATTTATGACAATTTGTCTTTAATAAGACGAGAAACCAGACCCATTTCAGCTTGACCGTCTAGTTGACCTTTGAGCATACCCATAAGTTTACCCATATCTTTCATAGAATCTGAACCAGAATCGGTGATTGCCTTGTCCACAGC
>CAJVCK010000103.1 GCA_910595805.1 uncultured Candidatus Thioglobus sp.
ATCGCCCACACCAGTATGAGTTCTCACGGCTTAACCTTGAGTACACAGTGATGTCAAAGCGTAAGCTTCAACAACTGGTTAAAGATGAATTGGTAGAAGGCTGGAATGACCCTCGCATGCCGACCATATCTGGGATTCGTCGTCGTGGTTATACGGCGGCGAGTATTCGCGATTTTACTGATCGTATTGGTATTTCTAAAGTCGATAGTATGACCGATATGAAAATATTAGAAGATGCTGTGCGTGATGACCTTAACGTTGTAGCGCCTCGCACCATGGGTGTGATTGACCCGATACGTGTGGTCATTGAGAACTACCCTGAAGAGCAAGTAGAAACTCTACAAGCGCCCATTCACCCTCAAAATGAAGACATGGGTAAGCGTGAAATATATTTCTCCCGTGAGTTGTTTATCGATAGAGCTGATTTTCAAGAAGTTGCGCCGAATAAAAAGTTTAAACGCTTAGCGATTAATAAAGAGGTGCGCTTGCGTAATGCTTACGTTATTAACGCTACAACGTTTGATACCGATTTTGATGGCAACATTACCACGGTATATGCCACTTATGACCCAGAAACTTTAGGCAAGAATCCTGCTGATGGTCGTAAGGTTAAAGGCGTGATTCACTTTGTAGAAGCCACTAAAGCCTTAAAAGCTGAATTTAGAATGTATGATCGCTTGTTCACTCTAGAAAATCCTGGGAAAAATGATCATTTCGAACAGCTCATAAACCCTGAATCTTTAGTGGTGACTTATGGCGTAGTTGAGCCCGGTATGGCCAATGCAAAACCTGAAGTAGCTTATCAGTTTGAACGAGAAGGTTACTATTGTCGTGATAATAAAGATGTAGATGAAATCATCTTTAATAAGACGGTTTCGTTAAGAGATACTTGGAGTAATTAACTTAACTCTTGCAGCCATTCTGAGACGGTATCGATCTCATTGTATTTAGTTAGATCGATTTGTAATGGGGTAACTGACACATAGTTATTAGCAATCGCATGAAAATCAGTACCAACGCCATTATCAGATTCTTTGCCATTTTCACCAATCCAGTACTTTGATGAGTCATCTTGATCTTGAACGCTTTCTTCTGACATGTGGCGCTTACCCAGACGCGTGGTTTGAAAGCCTTGAATATCTTCATACGGCACATCTGGCACATTGACATTGAGCACGGTATCGTGTGAAAGTTGCGAGGTGTGGATTTGATTAACTACCTGACTTGCAACTCTGCCTGCTGACTCAAAATGTTTACCTTCCCAGCTAGCCAAAGAAATAGCTACCGATGGCAAGCCAAGAAAACGCCCCTCTATAGCACCGGCAACGGTACCTGAGTAGATCACATCATCACCTAAATTAGGGCCAAAGTTAATGCCGGTCACCACCAAATCAAATTCATCATCTAAAAACCCAGATAACGCTAAATGCACACAATCTGATGGTGTGGCATCAATACTATAAATATTGTCATCAACCTCGATTGGCTGAAGTGGTTTGTTTAGCGTTAATGAGCTACTGGCTGCTGATTTGTTTTCACTGGGTGCGACGACGACGACCTCATGATCTTGTGATAAATATCGAGTCAGTGTTTTAATGCCTTCGGCTTGATAGCCATCATCATTACTGATTAAGATTTTCACTTAGCAACATTAAGTATAACTTTG
>CAJVCK010000104.1 GCA_910595805.1 uncultured Candidatus Thioglobus sp.
CCCACACCAATATGAATTCTCACGCCTTAATCTTGAATATACTGTTATGTCAAAGCGCAAGCTGCAGCAATTGGTAGAAGATGAATTGGTCGAGGGCTGGAATGATCCGCGCATGCCAACGATTTCAGGACTAAGACGACGTGGCTATACAGCGGCAAGTATTCGTGATTTTTCTGATCGCATCGGCATTTCTAAAGTTGATAGCATGACTGATATGAAAATCTTAGAGGATGCTGTTCGTGACGATCTGAACACGATTGCGCCGCGTACCATGGGTGTGATTGATCCAATCCGCGTGATTATAGAAAACTATCCTGAAGACCAAGTGGAAACTTTGCAAGCACCCATTCACCCACAAAATGAAGAGATGGGCAAGCGCGAGATTTTCTTCTCACGAGAGTTATTTATTGACCGTGCAGATTTTGAAGAAGTGGCGCCAAATAAAAAATTCAAGCGCCTCGCCATTGACAAGGAAGTACGCTTGCGTAATGCTTACGTTATTAACGCCACGACGTTCGATACAGATTTTGACGGCAATATAACTACGGTATATGCTACTTATGATGCAGATACTTTAGGAAAAAATCCAGCTGACGGACGCAAAGTTAAAGGGGTGATTCATTTTGTGGAAGCCACTAAAGCATTACGAGCTGAATTTAGAATGTATGACCGCTTATTTACTTTGGAAAACCCAGGTAAGAATGACCATTTTGAGCAGTTGATCAACCCTGAATCATTAGTGGTGACTTACGGCATGGTTGAACCAACCATGGCCAATGCTGAAGTGGAAGTGGCTTATCAGTTTGAACGTGAGGGGTATTACTGTAGAGATAGCCAATCACCGAATGAAATTGTATTCAACAAAACAGTCAGCCTAAGAGATACTTGGAGCAACTAGCCTAGGTTTTTTAGCCAGTCTGAGACAGTATCAATTTCATTGTATTTGGTAAGGTCAATTTGCAATGGGGTGACTGATACATAATTGTTAGCAATGGCATGGAAATCAGTGCCTACGCCGTTATCAGCCTCTTTGCCGTTTTCCCCAATCCAGTATAAAGATGGATCTTCTTTGTCTTGGATGCTGGGCTCAGACATATGCCTTTTGCCAAGACGCGTAGTTTGAAAGCCCTTAATCTCATCAATTGATACATCCGGGACATTAACATTTAGTACCGTATCGTGTGATAGCTGCGCATGAGTGATTTGACTGATTAATTGTTGAGCAATAATGCCTGCAGTTTCAAAATTGTCTCCATTCCAGCTAGCTAGTGAAAAGGCAACTGATGGCAAGCCTAAGAAGCGCCCTTCTATGGCGCCTGCTACCGTGCCTGAATAGATGACATCATCGCCCAAATTAGGGCCAAAATTAATGCCCGTAACCACTAAGTCAAACGTATCTTCTAGAAATCCACATAACGCTAAATGAACACAATCACTCGGTGTGGCGTCGATACTGTAGACATTTGACTCTATCTTGACAGGTTTTAACGCCCTATTAAGCGTTAAAGAGCTACTTGATGCTGATTTATTTTCATTCGGCGCAACAACAGTAACCTCATGGTCTTTTGATAAGTATCGAGTTAATGTTTGTATGCCCTGCGCTTGATAACCGTCATCATTACTAATGAGGATTTTCATTTG
>CAJVCK010000105.1 GCA_910595805.1 uncultured Candidatus Thioglobus sp.
AATGAGAATGGCAAACCACTCCATGTCAATGCCAAGAGATAGGGCAATTGGATAAAAAATAGGGACAATAATTAGAGATATTTCGACAAAATCAATAAAGAATCCTAAAATAAGAATAATAAGCATCGAGATTAAAATAAAGCTCATTTCTTTGGCTGGCAATCCCATGATAAATTCTTCAACTAAAATATCGCCTCCGGTGTAAGTAAATACCATGGAGAAGGCAGTTGCACCTACTAAAATTGCAAATACCATTGAGGTAACCTTAATGGTTTCAATGCTAGATTCTCGCACCATATTCCAGTTAAGTCGTTTGTAAATTAATGCCAATATAAGCGATCCAACGGCGCCAATAGAAGCAGATTCAGTTGGTGTAGCAATGCCAGTAAAGATCGATCCTAGTACGGAAATAATCAGAACTAGAGGTGGAATAATAGCTTTAGCTACTAGAAAATATTTTTCACTATTTGATAAATGATTGTTTTTACTAACGAAGGCGGGCGCAGTATTCTTGTCCAAATGAGAAACAATTAATACGTACAAAACATAGCTTCCTACTAGCACTAATGATGGCATTACCGCACTGCGAAAAAGATCTCCAACTGGCACGCCTAGTACATCGGCCAATATGATTAGAACAATTGAGGGTGGGATGATTTGTCCGAGTGTACCTGAGGCGCAGATAACACCAGTCGATAAGGTTTTTTTGTAATTATGTTTGAGCATGACTGGCAGCGAAATAACACCCATAGCAATAACACTTGCACCAACAACACCAGTAGACGCCGCAAGAAGCGATCCTACTAGAATGGTTGAGATTGCTAAACCGCCACGAATACCACCAAATAAATCCCCCATGGCTTCTAGTAATTGCTCAGCAAGCTTGGTTTTTTGTAGTATAACACCCATAAAAATAAATAGTGGAACTGCCATCAAAATAGTATTTTGCATGACACTCATAATGCGGTATGGCATAAAACCAAATAGATTAATACCTTCAGTCAGCGTACCAAAGATAACAGCCACACCGGCAAAAGTAAAAGCAACTGGAAAACCAATCATTAGTAGCATTAAGGTTACACCAAACATGATTAAACCAATCATAAATTCCCTCTTTTGAACTTTTTGTAGTTATCAAAGGCAAATATAAAGCCAGAAACAATAACTAAGGTAAAACTAATTGGGATAATACTTTTAATAATAAAACGATGTGTTAGTCCGCCTGGATCCCCACTGGTTTCATTAATTTCATAAGCACTATAAGAAAAATCAATACCATAATAGGTGATTAGAAAACTAATGGGTAGGATACAAATAACAAAGCCAATCATGTTGATTAAAGCTTGTTTTTTTTGAGTAAGGTTGGCATAAAAAATATCGACTCGAACATGTGCATCACTTTGTAATGTATATGAAATTCCGAGTAAAAAAAGCGAAGAAAATAGATGC
This sequence comes from uncultured Candidatus Thioglobus sp., assembly GCA_910595805.1. The sequence goes on from CAJVCK010000105.1 coordinate 1,450, forward strand.
CATTCCATTTCTTGCAAGGCGATAGATGAATTATTGAAGGCATACCGAAGTACAACATCAATGAAGACATTAAAAATGGTCAACAGTAACAGCCCAATGGTTAAGTTTTCTAACCATTGGGTGTATTTACGTCGGAACAATTTTATTTAGACTGAGAGTTTAAGTAAGATT
>CAJVCK010000106.1 GCA_910595805.1 uncultured Candidatus Thioglobus sp.
CAAATGAAAATCCTCATTAGTAATGATGACGGTTATCAAGCGCAGGGCATACAAACATTAACTCGATACTTATCGAAAGACCATGAGGTTACTGTTGTTGCGCCGAATGAAAATAAATCAGCATCTAGTAGCTCCTTAACACTTAATAGGGCGTTAAAGCCTGTCAAGATAGAGTCAAATGTCTACAGTATTGACGCCACACCAAGTGATTGCGTGCATTTAGCCCTATGTGGATTTCTAGAAGATACGTTTGACTTAGTGGTCACGGGCATTAATTTTGGCCCTAATTTGGGCGATGATGTCATCTATTCAGGCACGGTCGCAGGTGCCATAGAAGGGCGCTTCTTAGGCTTGCCATCAGTTGCCTTTTCACTAGCTAGTTGGAATGGAGACAATTTTGAAACTGCAGGCATTATTGCTCAACAATTAATCAGTCAAATCACTCATGCGCAACTATCACACGATACGGTGCTGAATGTTAATGTCCCGGATGTATCAATTGATGAGATTAAGGGCTTTCAAACTACGCGCCTTGGCAAGCGCCATATGTCTGAGCCCAGTATTCAAGATAAAGAAGATTTATCTTTATACTGGATTGGGGAAAACGGCAAAGAGGCTGATAACGGTGTAGGCACTGATTTTCATGCCATTGCTAACAATTACGTATCAGTCACCCCATTGCAAATTGACCTTACCAAATACAATGAAATTGATACTGTCTCAGACTGGCTAAAAAACCTAGGCTAGTTACTCCAAGTATCTCTTAGGCTAACTGTTTTATTAAATATTATTTCATTTGGTGATTGGCTATCTCTACAGTAGTACCCCTCACGCTCAAACTGATAAGCTACTTCCACTTCAGCATTAGCCATGGTTGGTTCAACCATGCCGTAAGTCACCACTAATGACTCAGGGTTGATCAACTGCTCAAAGTGGTCATTCTTACCCGGGTTTTCCAAAGTAAATAAGCGGTCATACATTCTAAATTCAGCTCGTAATGCTTTAGAAGCTTCCACAAAATGAATCACACCTTTAACCTTGCGTCCGTCAGCTGGGTTTTTCCCCAAAGTGTCTGGGTCATACGTTGCATAGACGGTGGTTATATTGCCGTCAAAATCTGTATCGAATGTCGTGGCGTTAATCACATAAGCATTACGCAGACGTACCTCCTTGTCAATCGCTAAGCGCTTGAATTTTTTATTTGGTGCTACTTCTTCAAAATCTGCACGGTCAATAAATAACTCTCTTGAGAAAAATATCTCGCGCTTGCCCATGTCTTCATTTTGCGGATGGACTGGGGCTTGCAAAGTTTCTACTTGGTCTTCAGGATAGTTTTCTATAATCACGCGGATTGGATCAATCACACCCATAGTGCGAGGCGCAACAACATTGAGGTCGTCACGTACAGCATCCTCTAAGATTTTCATATCAGTCATGCTATCAACTTTAGAAATACCGATTCGATCAGAAAAATCACGAATACTTGCCGCTGTATAGCCACGTCGTCTTAGCCCTGAAATCGTTGGCATGCGTGGATCATTCCAACCTTCAACCAATTCATCTTCTACCAATTGTTGCAGCTTGCGCT
>CAJVCK010000107.1 GCA_910595805.1 uncultured Candidatus Thioglobus sp.
CTACTTGCCCGATTGATTAGAATCTTTCGGGTTTTGCGTTTAATCAGTGCCATTCCAGAATTACGCTTATTGGTTAACGCTCTTATTAAAGCACTACCATCCATGGGTTATGTGTTATTACTTATGTTTATTTTATTCTACATATATGCGGCAATTGGCAGCTTTATCTTTGAATCGATTAACCCTGCTCTATGGGGAGATATTGCTATTGCCATGCTGACATTGTTTCGTGTGGTCACCTTTGAAGACTGGACTGATGTTATGTATGAAACCATGAAGGTTCACCCATGGTCATGGGCATACTATCTATCATTTATCTTTTTTAACGCTTTTGTATTTCTAAATATGATGATTGGTATTGTTATTGACAAAATGCAACAAGAACATAATAACGAGGAAGATATTAATCAAAGATTAAAACGTATTGAAGAAAAATTAGACCAACTTCCAAGATAATTCTTGACCAGCCATAAACGGAACAATCACTGATCCTGCATATTCATAACTCTCTGGAACCAGCCAACTCTCCTTGGACAAGGTGATTGTACGGGTATTTCTTGGCAGGTTATAAAAATCTGGCCCAAATTTTGAAGCAAATCCTTCTAGCTTGTCAAGCGCATCACGTGACTCAAAAGCAGTTGCATATAATTCAATCGCACAATGGGCGCTTAGTATTCCTGCACAACCACACGCCGATTCTTTTGCGTCTTTTGCGTGAGGGGCTGAATCAGTGCCTAAGAAAAATTTAGGATTGCCACTGGTTGCCGCATCCAATAAAGCTAACTGATGTGGGTTTTCTCGCTTTAAGATAGGCAGGCAAAAATAATGAGGGCGAATTCCACCCACTAACATATCATTACGATTCGCCAATAAGTGATGCGGCGTAATTGTAGCTGCAATATTACTACTACTCTCTATAACAAAATCGACTGCATCCTTAGTGGTAATATGCTCAAATACAATTTTAAGCTCTGGAAAATCATGAGCAACTTGCGTTAAAACTTGGTCGATAAAAACTGCTTCACGATCAAAAATATCAATATCAGCGTGGGTCACTTCGCCATGTACTAGTAGCAATATACCCATTTTGCTCATCATTTCTAAAGCAGGGTATATGTTTTTGATGTCGGTAACACCACTATCAGAGTTAGTAGTAGCACCTGCAGGATAGAGCTTAGCGGCTTTAACAACCCCACTTTTTGCCGCTTTCGCAATGTCATTGGTGTTTGTGTTATCAGTTAGATAAAGCACCATCAAAGGATCTATCTCGTCACCCTCTGGTAACGCTTGAATTATTTCTTCTCGATAAGCTTGTGCTTGTAATGCGTTAGTAACGGGCGGGTTTAGATTGGGCATAATAATCGCTCGTCCCATTTGTTTGGCACTCATACCAATAACTGATTTTAAAGCTGCACCAGAGCGCACATGTAAATGCCAATCATCTGGCTGTAATATTTTAAATTGCATAAATTGCTCCTAAAATTCTCGATCGTTTAGCATTGGTAACGCTGGTTAGGTTAGATGGCTGCTGAGCAAGTGTTCGTTTAGCAAAATATGCAAATGCTGCAGCCTC
>CAJVCK010000108.1 GCA_910595805.1 uncultured Candidatus Thioglobus sp.
TGCTCATCGTGCTCATCGTGCTCATCGTGCTCATCGTGCTCATCGTGCTCATCATGGTCATCATGGCCATCGTGTTCATCATGGTCATCGTGCTCATCAAGCAGCTGGACTATTGGCATTTCGTAAGAAATAGCAACCTGATTTTGACTAATTACCATTGATAAATTATTTAGTCCGTGGACATGTGCATTGGCGCGCCTTGCCTCTTCAGCGCTTGCAAAAGATGAAACTAATAATAACGACAGAAAGCTAAGTTTAAGCATGGGAGCCTCTTTAAAGATAAAAACAGGACAATATAACGTAAACGCAATATTATTGCAATAGTACGCAACTTATTAATTAGCTTGTGATAGCAGTTATTGTTGCAAAGTTTGAGAAATATCGAGGCAATATAAAGTCCATAAAGTGCGATACAGTTGCGGACTTTTCATTAAAAAACTCAGAAGACAATGATTTATTATTAAACGCATTTGATGCTTTTTCAAGGCTTAATAGCATTTGCCAAGATGCTATTATGGTGCCTGCCATCATGAGTGTATCAAAAGCCAGTTTTCCAATAAGCTCTTTGTTGTCAGCATGATTCAGAATGATCGAAACTGTTTTTTCAAAATCTTCAATAGCACTGGTAAAACGCTTTAATTGAGAGTCTGAAACCATATCTGCCAGCATTGGGTTCATAGCAAATTCACGCATATCAGCAATTAGCTCGTTGGCGCCAAGCCCACTATCAGTAATGATTTTTCTGCCCACAAGGTCCATTGCTTGAATGCCGTTTGTTCCCTCATAGATTGGCAAGATTCTTGCATCTCTAAGAATTTGAGCAATACCCGTCTCCTCGACATAGCCCATTCCGCCGTGGCACTGAAGACTAACCGAAGCAACTTCTTGTGCAGTTTCTGTACACCAGCCTTTGACAATTGGGGTTAAAAACCCAAGCCTTCTTTCGTGCATTTCTAGGTTTTCGAGCGGGAGGTTGCTTAAGGAGTAGTCAACCTCTGCACAAGCAGCATAAGTCAGTGCTCGAGAGCCCTGCGTGATTGACTTCATATTGGCAAGCATTCTTTGGACATCTGGATGTCTAATAATGGGTCCAGGCTCCTTAAAGCCGGGAGCAACACCTTGAACTCGTTCATTACAAAAACTAAGTGCCTGCTGATAGGCCCGCTCAGATACTGAGACGCCCTGGAGCCCAACAGTAAGTCTTGCATTATTCATCATTGTGAACATGCACTGGATGCCTTTGTTTTCCTCACCAACCAAATAGCCAATTGCACCACTTTCTTCACCATAACTCATGACACATGTGGGACAGGCATGAATGCCAATTTTATGCTCGATGGATAGCGCTTTTAAGTCGTTTAGTTGTCCAAGAGAGCCGTCATTGTTAACGAGCAACTTAGGTACTAAAAATAAAGAAATGCCCTTAATTCCAACAGGAGCATCTGGCAGACGTGCTAATACCAGGTGAATAATATTCTCGGCCATATCGTGGTCACCCCAAGTAATATAAACTTTTTGCCCACGAATTAAGTAGTGATC
>CAJVCK010000109.1 GCA_910595805.1 uncultured Candidatus Thioglobus sp.
AGCGACCATTGCTGCTGCACCCAAGCCTCCGCCAACATAAACAGTAAAACCGAGCTCACCTTCTTTATTTCGAACTAATCTCAACCCAAGATCATGAATTCTGAGCGCTGTTTCATCTAACTTTGCACCATTAATTGCAATCTTGAATTTACCTGGTAGCCAAGAAAATTCTGGATGTAAATTCAACCATCGACGGATCAGCTCACAATAAGGTCTGGCATCAGCAATCTCTCCCTCTGTCAGACCAGATAAAGGGTCAGCTGTAATGTTTCGTGTTGCTTTACCGCTAGTCTGAATGGCGTGAAGACCTACACTTGATAAGTCACGAAGCAGATTGGCAATCTCAGGTAATTGAATCCAATTATATTGGATATTTTGACGAGTCGTGAAATGGCCAAAACCACGATCATATTTATCTGCTACATCGGCAAGTGCTCTAAGTTGTATTGTATTTAAAGTTCCGTATGGAATAGCAACCCTCAACATATGGGCATGCAATTCCATATAAAGTCCGTTTCTTAATCTCAGACTTCTAAATTTAGCAGCATCTAAATCACCATCTAAATGACGTTTTAATTGCTTCTCAAATTGATCCACTCTTTCAACTAAAAATTTAGTATCTTCAGGGCTATATTGATACATGTTATTACTTCTATATAAATATTGAAATATTATAGTAACATATTCTATTATTTTAATATTTGTAGAAAAAATAATGCTTATTTGCTGGTAAAATGTTAAATTTTAGAAAAATATTATATTTTTACCTATTTTTAGATTAGATTATGGATGCAATAGATGTCAAACTGCTAGAGTTACTGCAACATAATGCAGAAATGACCATTCAACAACTCTCAGCTGAAGTTCACTTATCAACTACGCCTTGCTGGAAGCGCATCAATCAATTAAAAAATCTTGGCTACATTAGTAAAACTGTTTCTTTAGTTGACCGCAAAAAAATTGGATTAAACGTCACGACGATGGTTTTTGTGACATTGAGTACACATGATCAAGAAAAAATCAAAATTTTTGACGAAACTATCAAACAAATTCCTGAAGTTGTAGAGTGTTACCGAATGAGTGGTGAAATTGACTACCTATTAAAAGTTGTTGTTAGTGATATTGAAAGCTATGATAGCTTTTATAAACGTTTAATTGATAAAGTTCAATTTGCTAAGGTGACCTCACATTTCGCTATTGAAGAAATTAAACATACCACCGAAATACCTCTTGGTTTGATTGAATAAACTTTCAGGAGTTAAGATTAAATAATAAAAAGCCTTATAAAACCAATAGCACAAACTAACAACAACACTCCTCCTATCCACCTCTTGAATCGATCATTATTTTCCATAATTTTATCGTGAGCTTTGAGTCCAACGTAATGTCCGACTGCTCCCGCTGGAATTAACATTAAAGCAAAGCGCCAGTCTATATAGACTCCAACCACTATAAATGCGCTCATCTTAATTGCAACTAGGGAAATCCACAAAACAAAGAGTGTGTTTCGCAACTGCTCCTTAACAATG
>CAJVCK010000110.1 GCA_910595805.1 uncultured Candidatus Thioglobus sp.
AAATACGCCACTCATTGCCCGTTTGATGGTGCTTATCAAAACGAATGCGATAAAGTGCCGGATCACGCATACACATAAACGAGCTTGCCATGTCAATTTTGGCGCGTAGCACGCACTCACCTTCAGAGAATTTACCCTCTTTCATCTTGGCAAGTAGCTCCAAGTTTTCTTCAACAGAAGTGTCACGATACGGGCTAGCCTTACCAGGCTCTTTTAAGGTTCCACGGTATTCACGTGTTTGTTCAGCATTTAAGAAGCACACATAGGCCAAGCCTTTATTGATCAGTTCACGTGCGTAGTTATAAAACTGAGGGAAATAATTAGAACTATATTGGATTTCACCATCCCACTCAAATCCTAACCATTTAACATCAGCTTTAATAGAATCCACAAACTCTACATCTTCTTTAGCAGGGTTGGTGTCATCAAAACGTAAATTACACTTGCCGTTGTAATCTCGCGCCAAGCCAAAATTCAAGCAGATTGATTTTGCATGGCCAATATGCAAATAGCCATTTGGCTCGGGTGGAAAACGCGTTTGAATAGATGAATGCAATCCAGAATCTAAATCATCATTAATTTGATGACGAATAAAATTAATCGGCTTATCGGTAGTGTTTTTGTCACTCATTTTGAGTTGTTTGTGCAGTAAAATTATAAGTTATTAATTATTAATTATATCATTAAACCTACAACATTCATGTCTAGCCTAAGTTTGAAAAACAATATATTAATAAGTTTACTGTTTGCAGTTTTCTTGATTACAAGTGTTAATATCGAGCATGGCATGGGCATTTTAGCAATCTTAATGCTCTTGGTGAGTATTGTAGGTTTGATCGCAACTAGAGGGCTGGATTATCCGTCACTACAATCCTGGGAAAAATACTGGCTAGCTTCATTATTTTTCTTTGTCGGATTGGTTTATATTGATATTCTGAGAGGATTTGGCGATATCAGCGATATCGATTCACAATCAAGACTCTTGCTTGCCATACCAGTGTATTTGTACGTGCGTCGGGTGGGCGTCAATCTAAATATCGTTCTAATAGGGGCTGCTATTGGCGGTATTTTTTCAGGTGTTATTGCATGGTATGAGTATTATTATCTTTCATACCCTATGGCAGAGGGAGTAGCTGGAAGTTACATTTATTTTGGCGAGATAGCGTTATTATTGTCGATTTTCTCTGTATTTGGATTAACATTTTTTAAGAGTTATTCAATTAAATTATTGTTAGTGGCAGGGTTTATCTTTGGTGGCTACGCTATGTTAGTGTCAGGATCGCGTGGAGGTTGGATCACACTACCCACAATACTTCTTCTGTTTATGTCTTACAATATTTGGAATATAGCATTATGGAAAAGATTATTGAGCTTGATAATGATAGTGGTTGCTTTATTTAGTGCGTATCATTCTCCTGAATTGCCAGTTAAACAAAGAGTTGATATTGCAATTAATGAGGTTGTTAACTACTATTCTGATAATAGAATGAGCTCGGTTGGCCATCGTTTAGAAATGT
>CAJVCK010000111.1 GCA_910595805.1 uncultured Candidatus Thioglobus sp.
TAAAGACTAAAACACCCCAATTACGGGGTGTTTTTTTTTGCTTAAACCTTAATTTAAAACGGTGGCTGGTCAGCTCTTACTTCTTCATTCATTACCACACCTGCATTCTCGTGTTCCACATCAACCACTGGAGAAACAACCACATGAGCATCGTCTTTCTTATCTAGCATTTGGAATACGCCTTGATAACCAGAAACAATGATTTCAGTAGTATAGCGTTTAACACCATCTTTATCTGTCCAATCACGAGTCTTTAATTTGCCTTCTACATAGACTCTTGAGCCTTTGTCGCAATATTTACCAGCAATCTCAGCTAACTTACCGTATAGGCAAACACGGTGCCATTCAGTGTCTTGCTTTTTCTCACCACTGGATTTATCCATCCAAGTCTCAGTTGTCGCAACAGACAAATTGACAATCGCAGTGCCTGTATTTGAGTATTTAATCTCAGGTTTAGCACCAAGATTACCCATTACTACCATTTTATTAATTCCAATCATTTTATAGTCTCCTTTATAGTTTGTTTATTGTTTGATTGTAGTCCCTACTATTATATATCAAATTAGTATTTTTGTCAATAGTAAAACCAAAAAAAATACAAAATAAAGTAAAAAAATTAATTTAATGACCTTTTTGCCAAACGTCGCTCACTTAACTCTTTTAATCCTGTGCAAATCAGACCAAACATTTCTTGTGTTTGATCAACAACCTCGTCTGAATCAACCGAAACAAAGTACCATTCAGAATTGATGGCATCGAACCTTTTACTTAAATCGGCAAACATGAAAGTCGGTGAAATGGCCGCATCAGCCATATCTTCTTCTTTGTTGCGAAGCCTATATTCCACCATGTCTCTTTCAAAGATTACAGGTAGTATCGGTTTTGAATCAATGATGATTAAATCGTCTAGTTTTGTTATTGTCATTTTAAGTCTCCTTTTTTGTCATTGGTTATACTATTAACATATATGTTTTATTATTAATGTCAATAGAATTGGTAAAAAAAACTTAAAAAAAAACCACCTAACTTCTTACGAAATCAGATGGTTATTAATATTACAAGTTATGTAAAAAATCATTTAGGTCTTCTGAAAAATCATAAGATCTATCATCAAACTCAAAGTTCTTTGATTCAACTTCTAATTGTTCAATACACTCTTGTACTTCTGTCATAGATTCAAACTTAACTAAACCACCAGTGATATTCGATTTCAAGAATTTTAATTCAAATTCGAAACAGTCTTCCCAGGCATCAAAAGCAGAGTCTGCTCTTTCTAAACCGGAATGGTAAGTTGCTAAATCGCTTTCAACTTGGCAAGTCATTATGCTACCTCCTTGAAAACACCTGTATCAGTATCTAAATAACAATGTCCAGCATGATAAAAACCCTTATCAAGTTTTTGCTGCACCATATTATTAAATTTATATTGACCACCGTAAATATTATGACGCTCTAGTTTGTCAGTATCTTC
>CAJVCK010000112.1 GCA_910595805.1 uncultured Candidatus Thioglobus sp.
TGAAGAAGATGTGTCTAATGCGCAGCCAGTTGATCGTGGTATCTCTATGGTGTTTCAGTCCTACGCGCTATATCCACATTTATCCGTATTTGAAAACATTGCCTTTCCACTGAGAGTTGCAAAAATTAATGAAGCTGAATTAAAGGAGCGAGTTGATCGTGCTGCAGAAATACTGCAATTAACCGATCGTTTAGATTTTAAGCCCGGACAGCTTTCTGGTGGCCAGCGCCAAAGGGTCGCCATAGGTAGATCAATTGTTAGAAATCCCAGAGTTTTTCTATTTGACGAGCCGCTGTCTAACTTGGATGCTGCCCTTCGTGGCGATATGAGGGTAGAGTTGGCTAAATTACACCAAAACTTAAAAACCACAATGATCTATGTTACCCATGATCAAATCGAAGCTATGACGATGGCTGACAAAATTGTGGTTTTGAATGATGGAGTAGTACAGCAATTTGGAGCACCAATGGAGTTGTATCACCATCCCAAAACAAAGTTTGTTGCTGGATTTATTGGCCATCCAAAAATGAATTTTTTAAAGACAACCAATACTGTTGTTGATGGCAACGAATTGAAAGTGAACCTAGGTGGGGAAAACATTTCTTTGCCTGTAGAAATAGGAGGGACAAAGTCAGGGGATACAATTGAGCTTGGTGTACGTCCTGAAGACCTTATGCTTAGCTCCGATAATCAGGGATTGTCAATGAATGTCGAGGTTGTAGAGCATATAGGTGCAACAGCAATCATCTATGGTTCAGCTGCTGGTAATGATGACTTTTGCGCCGTATTGCCTGGAGACACTCTAATTCACCCTGGGCAAACAATCAACTTGCTTATAGATTCTTCAAAGTGTCATGCATTTAATTCACAAGAGATAGCACTGCACAGAAAACAGGCAGCTGAGGTCAGTTAGGGGAATAATTATGAGAACTGGTATTGTTGGTTTAGGTTTAAGGGCTGGCAATGTTCTTAAGATGATGCAAGCCGATATGCCAGAGCTGGAATTGGTCGGTTACGTCGATCCGGATCCTTGCGGATTATCACTACTTGAAGGTATCACGAACCAACCTCAAAAATATGAAAGTGTAGAGACTCTGATAGCAAAGTGCAACCTTGACCTACTTTGGGTGGCATCACCAAATCATCTTCATTTGGAACATATCAGAGCCGGACTAGAAGCAGGATTAAAAGTTTTTACAGAAAAACCAATTGTTATCACCAAGTCAGAAAGTTTCAGTCTTGCTAGATTAATACATAAATACGGTGAAAACCAACTAATTGTGGGTCTTGTGTTGCGTTATTCTCAGCACATGCGAGAATTACGACGTGTAATAGATGCAGGAATGTTAGGTCGAATTACATCGATAGAAGCCAATGAACATATTGCACCCTATCATGGGTCATTTTTTATGCGTGACTGGCGCCGTTTAGAAAAATATTCAGGTGGCTTTATGTTAGAAAAGTGTT
>CAJVCK010000113.1 GCA_910595805.1 uncultured Candidatus Thioglobus sp.
GATTGTATTAAAACCTCAGGCGCTGCCGTAGCTGCAATCAATGAATTAGATGCATTGTTGGAAACTGCATTTGGCAGTCGTGAACGTAAAGTAGTCGATAAAATGATCAAAGAAGTCAATAGACTTGAGCATGAGACTGACGACTCTCAAAATGATATTCGTAATAAGCTATTCGCCCTTGAGTCTAGCTTGCCCCCTGTTGATGTGATGTTTTACTATCGAGCCATCGAATGGCTAGGTGAAACAGCTGATGCGGCCCAAAAGGTTGGTTCGCGTTTCGAAGTCATGTTAACTAAATAGTTAGGGGAAAAACACAATGGAAATCATTATACAAAATAGCGATATTCTTATAATGCTTGGCATTGGTTTTGGGTTATTTATGGCCTGGGGCATTGGTGCAAATGATGTTGCAAATGCTATGGGAACCTCCGTAGGATCAGGAGCTATCACCTTTAGACAGGCAATTATTATTGCAGTTATTTTTGAATTTGCTGGAGCTGTGCTTGCTGGAGGTGAGGTTACTGCAACAGTTCGTAAAGGCATTCTTGATGCAGGTGCGTTTACTGACAGTCCACATCTGCTTGTATATGGAATGTTGGCTGCACTGTTGGCAGCCGCTAGCTGGTTATTCATAGCCTCTTCATTTGGTTGGCCAGTCTCAACAACGCACTCCATTGTTGGTGCGATTGTAGGATTTGGTGCAGTAGGAGTTGGGGTGGATGCAGTATCTTGGGGGAAGGTTTATACGATTATAGCAAGCTGGGTAGTTTCACCATTATTGGCAGGTACTCTTGCTATTCTAATATTTAAAAGTTTACAAAATTTAGTTATTGATACAGACGAACCATTTAATAATGCTAAAAAATATTTACCTTTTTATGTATTTATAGTAGGTTTTGTTATTGCTTTGGTTACAATGCTGAAAGGTCTGAAGCACGTTGAGTCTCTCAAACATCTTGGAAAAGATATGCCAACCAGTATGTTGATTGCTGTTTTAGTTGGCATTGTTGCTTCAGTAATTGCTGTATTTATTATAAGACGCATAAAGGAAATTCCAGAAGATGATGAAGAGTTTTCATATGCTAGTATGGAGAAATTGTTTGGCGCCTTGATGGTTATAACTGCTTGTTCGATGGCTTTTGCTCATGGTTCTAATGATGTTGCTAATGCAATCGGACCTTTGGCTGCAGTCTATAGTATTGTTGAATCTGGGGGAGAAATTGTTGCCAAAAGTGCACTGCCATCTTGGATATTGCTAGTTGGTGGTGGCGGTATAGTTTTTGGACTTGCAACGTTTGGTTTTAGGGTAATGAAAACTATAGGCAAGGGAATCACTGAATTAACTCCAAGTCGAGGTTTTTCTGCAGAATTAGCAGCAGCTACAACAGTAGTGCTTGCATCATTTACAGGTTTACCGGTTTCTACCACCCAAGTTTTAGTAGGTGCAGTTT
>CAJVCK010000114.1 GCA_910595805.1 uncultured Candidatus Thioglobus sp.
ACTTTAAGTTATTTAAACAACTTTGGCTTGAGGAAAAAGAACATTTACTAAAAAACTTAAATACTCGCTGGCTTATTGCGGCAACTGATACCTTTGCAGACCATTCTAACGATGATGCTATAAAAAGCTTGTCTGTTGCGTGCGTTTGCTTGCTTAACACCGTCAAACTTCAAGAGTCAGAACGTTTTATTACTAACGCTCAAAATTGTAAAGATGATGATGAAAAAATCAACAGACTTGATAATGAAGAGCGATTTGCATTATTTGATGGCACATCAGTGTTTAAGTTTGGCACTGATGATACACTCAGAAATATGCGCTGGAGAATTGATAAAGTTGCAAAATTAAATGTTGCTGGCGAGATATTATTAGAGATTTTCAAACGATTGCAAAAGCATGACACGATTTACAAACGAACTAAAGATCGCCATGTTAGAGATAAGACTGGTTGGTGGTAATGGATATTTTAATTATCAGTTTGACAAATGCAAAAGAGCGACGCAATTTCCAACAAGAACAACTCTCTAAATTAGGTTTGGATTTTAAATTTCTAGATGCAACCTCAACTAATGATATAAGCAAAACAACTTATAAACAACACTATCAAGATTGGCAAAGACCGCTAAAGGAAACTGAAGTCGCGTGTTATTATTCTCATCGTCACGCTTGGGATAGTGTTATTCAATCTAATCAGCCTACATTGATCTTGGAAGATGATGCGCTACTGTCTAGATGTACACCCACCCTACTTAAGAGTTTATCTACTAAAAAAAATGTCGACCTAATTAACCTTGAAAATAGAGGTAGAAAAAAATTTGTATCTAAATCTAGCGAATCTATCGTTTGTAATTCAAAGCTTTTAAGGCTTTATCAAGACAGGACTGGCGCTGCAGGATATATCTTATGGCCATCTGGCGCAAAAAAACTTATCCAATGTGAAAAAAGAAAAGGCATTGCATTAGCTGATGCACATATTACTGCCTGTAATAATCTGAACTGTTATCAAGTAGAGCCTTCGCCTATTGTTCAATTAGATCACTGTGCGTATTATGGCATTGATAGTCATACTAGCTCTTCCACTTCTAGCTCTACTGTTAGCAGCACAAACAACCCTAAAGGGAATTGGATTTTTTGGATTAAAAGAATATACTTTCAAATAAAACTAGGGTTGCGTCAATTAATACTAATTATCAAGTCAGAAAGACGCTACATTAAAATTAATAAAGGAGACTTTCATATCTAAAAGAATTTTAAAACATTATCGTTTTAGCAAGTCTTTTGCCTGGATAAATAGACATCTTAGAAGTAGAAGAGTTGCAATAAAAAAATTCGCTCTTTATACCAAAAACTTGGGCTAATTGGCAATGGCTGTAGTTTATGTAAAAGTAGTGATTTTTCTCTAATTAGTGATGGTGATCGCTATGG
>CAJVCK010000115.1 GCA_910595805.1 uncultured Candidatus Thioglobus sp.
ATAACTTAAGTTTAATTATTTAATTCATCAAACAACATTAAAGCCGAGGTATCACTATGTGTATGGCCCTTGTCAATTAAATTAACATATCGGTCATAAACCTCTTTAGTGAAAGGTAGGTTTGTTTTATTATCTTTCGCTTGATCTATACAATAGCCTAAATCTTTAACCATCCACTTAATTGCAAAACCAAAGTTAAACTCTCTTTGATGCATTGTATGGCCACGATTAACCATTTGCCATGACTGAGCCGCGCCGCCAGATATAGCTGAAAGCAAACTATCCATATCTATATTTTCAGCTTCAGCAAACAGCAATCCTTCTGACAAACCTTGTAAGAGTCCTGCAATACAAATTTGATTAACCATTTTGGCTAACTGCCCATAGCCTGATTCTCCCATGTAGCTAATATTTTTTGAATAAGACTCAACTAGTTCACTATTACGCTCAAGTTCACTATGATCTCCACCAGCCATGACACTTAATACACCATTTATTGCGCCAGCCTCTCCCCCACTAACGGGAGCATCAATAAAGGTTATATTTTTTGATTGAAGCGATTGATTAAGTTTTTTGGCTAACTTGAATGAAGTAGTAGTGTGATCTATGAATACACTGCCTTCTTTTAAATGTGAGTACATTCCATTATTAGAGAGAACAATTTCTAACATATCTTCGTCTCTACCTGTACAAGTGATGACAACATCTGCTTCAGTAACAGCTTGCTCAAGTGATAAACAAATCTCACCATCGTACTCCTGTCCCCACTTGGTGGCTTTATCAACAGTACGGTTAAAGACTCTTAGATTCACCAAGCCTGACTTAGATAGATGGCCTGCCATAGGATAGCCCATCGTACCAAGACCAATGAATGCAACATTTCTTTTTTTGTCCATAAAATTTCCCCTGAGAGTTATATAGAAAAATACTTTGTGTGATTATACGACGTTGTATTTCAGTTTAATTAGCAGATACAATATTTTTGATAAAATAATTTATCTTAGTTAACAAAAAAATATTTTTATGACTAATTATTACTATTTTTTTTGGTATTTTTTATGAAAAAACCCAATTATTGGCAAGAATCGATAGATTTTTTAAAGAATAATGACAAAAAATTAGCAAAAATCATTAAAAAATATAATAAATCTGTGCTAATTGGTAGCGATAACTCTCTTGAAACATTAATCCGTTCAGTAGTTGGGCAACAAATTTCAGTAAAAGCTGCTGCTAGCGTTTGGCAAAAAATGGTTAATTTGATAGGAAAATTAAGTGCAGATAATATTTTTTCAGTTAACAAAGAAAAACTAAAGTCTTGTGGGCTATCGCATCAGAAAACTCAATATATATTAAATATAGCCAATCACTACAAGATTCATCATATTGATGATGAGTTTTATTGGAATGATCGTGAATT
>CAJVCK010000116.1 GCA_910595805.1 uncultured Candidatus Thioglobus sp.
CACCAGTATCAAAAAATAAATTTTTATCCGCACCATCAATACCCGCATTAACAATAGGGATCCCCATAAAATCCCTCATGTCTAATGCAGATCCACTCATTGTTATGTCTTTATCAGAAAAAGCAATCTGCCTATTTTCATAATCAATCACTACATAAAATTGATTAAGAATATCAACACCAATCAAACCAAAAACTTTATGCTTGGTTAACATAGATATTTGTTTCGCATCCAGGCCGAGATAGTCCCTTTGCAAACCAAACTCTTTGTCGTTAATAACAATAGATTGTGTAATTCCAAATGAACTTGGTGCCCCCGTATCTAACAACCAATCACTGCCATCCAATCTGATATAAAAATGGCCTTTTACAAATACCAGCTCAGCAACCTGTGTTGCGTTTTCAAAAAACTTATAGCTCATAACATTTAATGCAGGGTTTTATTACTAATTCCACTGTACTCAAATTGCTCTACAGCCAGCTTTAACATGTTTAACACACCCATATCATCAAGCTTTTCATAAGCCTCAGCATTCGTTTTAGCAGGAACGGTCAATACCACATCCAAGGTAACATCAATATCTCTTCCTTCTACCACATCATTCTTTATTGTCATCTTCAACCTCCAGGTCATTACCACTAATAAAATCATTAATAATCGCTAAGTATTCATCGCCAAACTCATCAGCAATTTTTTCACCCACGCCGTGTATTTCCATTAATTCAGCCATCGAGATTGGCTTGTAATAAGCCATCTCTTTAAGCGCTCTGTTAGTGCCTGCCCAATACGCCTTATATCCCAGCTCTTTTGATACTTCAGTTCGATACTCTGTTAGCGCATCAAGCAAGATTTTATCTTTAGCATCTAATACGATTTTTTCAGCAGAAATTACCGTGCTAGATCCACTCAAATTCGCATCGTTTGAATTACATCCTAATTCAAATAAGGCCTTATAAATTGCAGCCACTGATTTATCGCTTAAACCACTGATTTCTTCACCGGTTTCAAAGTCAATACTATTGGCCATTGTGTTTAATACCTGGCACATTTCATGTCTATCCATAGTTTCTATGTTTTCCTACGTTTTTGTACGTTTTTAGTAAAAATTTGATAAATCTTAGTATATACTAACCATTCTTTCAATGTAAATAAATATAAAAATATGTCAGGAATTAACAAAGTAATACTCATTGGCAACATGGGCACACAGCCAGAACTTAAGTACGCAGCAGGTGGTAATGCAATCTTAAATTTATCGCTTGCAACAAGCGAAACTTGGACTGATAAAAACACCAGCCAAAAACAAGAAAAAACCGAATGGCATCGAGTGGTTTTATTTGGAAAATTAGCAGAGCTTGTTGCCAAATATTGCAACAAAGGATCTAAGCTTTATATTGAGGGCAAATTACAAACC
>CAJVCK010000117.1 GCA_910595805.1 uncultured Candidatus Thioglobus sp.
TGCCATCTCAATACATGCCCTGTTGGAATCGCAACTCAAGATAAGGTTTTGCGTAAAAAATTTACAGGCAAACCAGAACATGTTGTTAATTACCTATTTATGGTCGCTGAAGAACTGCGCACTATTATGGCGAATCTTGGATTTAAATCGCTCAACGAAATGATTGGTCGTGTCGATATGCTGGAAATGAATAAAGCAATTGATCACTGGAAACAAGACTCTATTGATCTTAGTGCAATTTTGACACCTGCTGACACTCAATATAAAAATGCTGGTACCTATCAAAGTATCCCGCAAGATCACCAACTCGATCAGCAATTAGACCATGAATTAATAGCTCAATCAAAGGTCGCCATTGAGGGCAATGGAAAAGTTAAGATCGAGTCAGTTATTACTAATGTTGATAGAACTGTTGGCGCAATGCTTTCTTCCCATGTTGTTAAAACAAGGGGTAAAAATAACCTAATTGATGATGCAATTCATGTTAACTTTAAAGGCTCTGCTGGACAATCGTTTGGTGCATTCTTAGCAAAAGGTATAACTCTCTCTGTTGAGGGAGATGCCAATGATTATGTTGGCAAGGGACTTTCTGGTGGTCGTATTATTATCTATCCACCTAAAAATTCAACATTCGTTACACAGGATGAAATTATTGCTGGTAATGTTTGCGGCTATGGTGCCACGGGTGGTGAAATGTATCTATCTGGTTGTGTCGCAGAACGCTTCTGTGTTAGAAATTCTGGACTAATTGCCGTCGTTGAGGGTGTCGGAGATCATGGCTGCGAATACATGACAGGAGGTCGAGCAGTAATTCTTGGTGAGGTTGGACGTAACTTTGGTGCAGGTATGAGTGGAGGTATAGCTTACGTTTACAATCCAAACCTTACACTTCAAAGTCAGGCTAACACATCCATGATCGATTTTGATCCGATGGATGATGAATCACAAAAAGAGTTGTTGGAATTGTTATCTAAGCATGCCGAACTTACAGGCTCTCCAATCGCAAAACAAATTTTAGGTAACTGGAATGTAGAATTGGCACACTTCGTGAAAGTTATGCCAAAGGCTTTAAAAGAAGTTTTGGCAGCACAAAATAAACAACTACTTCAAGCAAGCTAAATAGGTATATTGTCTATAACATCTGCACTGTAACCCAAAATATCATCTATAGGATCTCCTATAACTGGTATTACGGAAATCACAGAACCTGTAACTCTCATAGGAACAGTCACAACTTTAGTTAATACACAACCCGAAAGATAAAGGCTTATTAAGGCAAGTACAAGCAATTTTTTCATCATTTTCTATCCATAATACTAAATTGATATGCATACTTATTTTTCTCATCTGGCTGATGTGACTCACGACTTACTTCTAGCCAATCGTTTTCATCGTAATGAGGGAAATAA
>CAJVCK010000118.1 GCA_910595805.1 uncultured Candidatus Thioglobus sp.
TATGAAGGTTTTGATGAGCTAGATTACTCTAATGGATTCAGTATCTGCTATCAAGCAGCAGCAAATAATTCAGGATTGAAAGAAAAGTTTTAATTAACCCATTCTAGAGAAAATTTCTTATAAAAGGGATTAATTTAGAGTAGAGATTGGACAGAATATTTAGTTTAAAATTGCGCTGATTATGAATGAGTACTTGTTAATCCTAGTTAGTACAATTTTGGTTAACAATTTTGTACTGGTAAAGTTTTTGGGGCTTTGTCCTTTTATGGGTGTCTCCAAGAAAATGGATACAGCCATAGGTATGGGCTTTGCAACGACATTTGTCTTGACTTTGGCAAGTATTACTAGTTACCTCATTAATACTTATCTTTTAATTCCGCTTGAATTAGAGTACCTTAGAACAATCGCTTTTATCGTAACGATTGCCGCTGTTGTTGGTTTTACTGAATTAGTAGTTAATAAAACTTCACCAGTTATGCACCAATCATTAGGCGTTTTTTTACCGCTCATTACGACGAACTGTGCAGTGCTTGGAGTTGCTCTTTTGAATGTTGGCGCGAGTAATAGTTTTCTCCAGTCAGCAGTTTATGGTTTTGGTGCTGCTGTTGGATTTTCTTTTGTTTTGGTACTTTTTTCAGGCATTAGAGAGCGTATTGAGTCAGCTGATGTTCCAAAAATCTTCCAAGGTGTTCCTATTGCACTGATTACTGCGGGCTTGATGTCTATGGCATTTATGGGTTTTATTGGATTAGTGTAATGTTAGATGCAATCTCAACTCTTTCATTATTGGCACTATTATTGGGTTTAGGTTTAGGTTACGCTGCGATCAGATACCAAGTGAAAGGTAACCCTTTGGTTGAACAAATCAATGCAATTTTGCCACAAACGCAATGTGGCCAATGTGACTTTCCAGGTTGTCGTCCCTATGCAGAAGCAATAGCCAGTGGCGAGGCAGAAATTAATCAGTGTCCACCTGGAGGACAGGAAGGTGTCGACGCTCTTGCAGAACTTTTAAGTGTTGACACATTGCCTTTAAATCAGGAGCACGGAGAAACAAAGCCAAAACGAGTTGCTGTGGTTGATGAAAAGGTTTGTATTGGCTGTACTTTATGTATTCAAGCTTGTCCAGTTGATGCTTTTGTGGGCTCCTCGAAGGTTATGACAACTGTTATCGCTGAAGAGTGTACTGGCTGTGATTTATGTTTACCTGTGTGCCCTGTAGATTGTATTGATATGGTTGAAATTAAGCCCACCATTAGAACTTATGTGCCAGATATTTCGGGGCTAGCCCATGCTTAAGTTTAAATATAATGGCGGCTTGAAATTGGAGAACCCGTATCCAATTAATGAAATTGATTTGATTCGAATACCTCTGCCAGATAAAGTAGTTTTACCTATGCAAC
>CAJVCK010000119.1 GCA_910595805.1 uncultured Candidatus Thioglobus sp.
CCTGCTGATTGATGCCGTGATACTAGTGATCTTGTTGCTCAACACAGGAGGGGCCAGTAATCCTCTTATTTCGTATTTGTTGGTACTGCTTGCCGTTACAGCAGCGCTTTTACCTAGAACATTTGTTAATTCTTTTGCCTTGCTAGGTATTTTAATTTACACCTCGCTTTTGTTATTAGACTTACAAAGTGACCATGGGATGGATGCCGGGCCGCGAGACCAGGAGATGATTTTTCAGCTACACCTGGTAGGTATGTGGGTAATCTTTCTGGTGAGTTCAATTCTAATAGCTGTGTTTATCACCCAAATGGCGAATGCGATTAAGGTACGGGAACTTAATCTCGCTGAAGCTCGAGAGAATGAAATTCGCAACGAACAACTGGTTGCGATTGGAACATTGGCAGCTGGCACTGCTCATGCTCTTGGCACGCCTCTATCCACAATGGCGGTATTACTCACTGAATTAGACAAGCTCGATGCAGAAGATTTAAAGAACAGCGAGATAAAAGAAGATATTTCTGTTTTACGGCAACAAATTACTCGCTGCAAACACTCTTTAACGCAGCTAACTCGGTAATACAACAAAGATAATCCGGATCAGCCTAAAAATGTGTCGTTGCTAGAACTTGTAAATGACATTAAAGACTACATCTTGAATATTCACCCTAGAGCATCCATAGAATTCAAAATCAATTGCAACTACGAATCGGAAGTTATATCTAATCTGAGTGTCAGACACGCAGTAATTAACATTATTGAAAATAGCATCAAAGCCGCAAATAATAAGGTGTATGTGAGCTTTAATATTAGCGATAATTCACCATCAAAATTTGAAATTTCTATCAATGACGATGGCCCAGGAATTCCGAGTAAGATAATGGAAAATATGGGAGAACCTTTTATTTCATCTCGTAAAGAAAGCATGGGGCTGGGAATCTTTTTAGCGAATGCAGCTGTGCAACGGCTTGGCGGAACGATCGAAATGTTCAATCTGAAAATTGGTGGCGCGCTTACATTGATCAAACTACCCCTACCGAAGAGCCAGCAGGGATAAGCAGATGGCTAGAGGAAATATTCTATTGGTTGAAGACGATGAAGTATTCGCGAGAGTGATGAGCCGTGCTTTAGAACAGAGAAGCTATGCCGTATCTCATGCCCAAACAAGCGATCAGGCCCTGCAACTTATTAACTCTGATATGTTTTCTTATGCAATCCTCGATTTAAATCTCGGTGGTGAAACTTCGCTAGACTTAATTCCTTCAATTAAGCAAAAGTTTGCAGAAATCCGCATACTAATTCTTACGGGCTATGCCAGTATTGCCACGGCGGTGGAAGCCATTAAGTTAGGCGCCGATAATTACCTGACCAAACCTGCTGATGCAGACGAAATACTTTCGG
>CAJVCK010000120.1 GCA_910595805.1 uncultured Candidatus Thioglobus sp.
CTTGCCGCTTCTCCATAAAGGCAAAGTTAGAGATATTTTTGATATTGACGATGCCAACATGTTGATTGTTACTACTGACAGACTCTCGGCGTATGATGTTGTGTTTGACCAGCCCATTCCTGAAAAAGGAATGATTCTCACCTCAATAGCTAATTACTGGTTTCAGAAAACCGAACACATCGTTCAGAATCACTTAACTGACATAAGTCTTGAAGAGGTTTTATCAAACGATGAGGCTGAAATGCTTGCCGGTAGAGCAATTGTCGTTAAAAAGCTAAGGCCTTTGGCAATAGAGGCCGTCGTTAGAGGCTACTTAATTGGCTCAGGATGGAAAGAATACCTTTCATCTGGCATGGTTTGTGGTATTCCACTACCACCAAACATGAGGCTTGCCCAGCAACTCTTAAAGCCTCTCTATACGCCCTCGTCAAAAGCAGGTGTTGGCGAACATGACACCAACATCTCCTTCAAAGAGACAGAAACTATTGTCGGCAGTGCGCTAGCATCTCAAATCAAAGATGTAAGCTTAAAAATCTATAAATTCGCTGCAGAACATGCTCTCAATTGTGGCATTATTATTGCTGACACAAAGTTCGAATTTGGCCTGGATGAGAAGAACCAACTGACCCTAATGGACGAAGTTTTAACGCCCGACTCTTCAAGGTTTTGGTCTGCTGGAGATTATCAACTTGGAATCAGCCCAAAAAGCTACGATAAACAAATTATAAGAGACTATCTAGAAACGCTTGATTGGAATAAGGCGCCGCCTGCCCCTAGATTGCCAGACAACATTATGGCAAAAGCTGCAGAAAAATATCACCAAGTTTATTCTATATTATGCAACTAAATGGACACATAAATAAAATGCAAGCCTCCTTAGAAGAGGGTATGGCTCATTACAAGCTTTCATTTGACGACCAACGTGTCGACATGAACTCCCTTGTGGGGCAACATATTGAGTTTACATTTAACAAAACAATACAATGCGCCAATCCAGAATGTAAGCGCATTACTCCTAAAAGTTATTCACAGGGCTACTGTTTCCCTTGTGCGCGCTCTCTGGCCAGGTGTGACCTATGTATTATGAGGCCTGAAACTTGTCACTACCACCTTGGCACTTGTAGAGAGCCTGAATGGGGGCTGTCAAATTGCTTTACTCCCCACATTGTCTATCTTGCAAATTCCTCTGGAGTTAAAGTTGGCATCACCCGCAAAACAAACACTCCTAGTCGCTGGATCGACCAGGGCGCAATCAGCGCATTGCCGATACTTGAAGTAAAGACACGCCTAGAATCAGGCCTTATTGAAAAAGCCCTAAAGTCGTTTATCGCTGATAAAACAAACTGGAGGGCAATGCTGAAAA
>CAJVCK010000121.1 GCA_910595805.1 uncultured Candidatus Thioglobus sp.
AGAACCACACTTATTGGACGAAGAAAGGCGTCTTTGCTATGTCGGCATGACTCGAGCTATGAATACACTCACACTCTCATATGCCAGCAAACGTTTTATTCATGGTCATTCGTTCTACTCAATGCCTTCACGATTTCTGGATGAAATACCAAGAAGTTTTTTGAATTATATTGAAAATCCAAATAACGAATCAAAAACAACAAGCTATAAAAATACTGACACCTTTTCTAAAAAAATGGTGTCTAGTAAAAACAGCTCTGTTTATTCTATAGGTCAGGTCGTTAAACATGCTAAATTTGGCCCAGGTACAATTGTTAATCTCGAGGGCAGTGGAGATTCAATGCGACTGCAAATTAAATTCCAAAAGGTTGGCACGAAGTGGCTGATTAGCTCGTATGCTAATTTAGAATCATAATTATGCAAATCGATTCAACAAGCCTCTCACATAAAAGAGTTTTAGGCGTTGCTATTCCAATCGTATTAGCTAATGCCACGATTCCAATTTTAGGTGCAGTTGACACGGCTGTAGTAGGTCAGTTAGGTCAGGCCGCTCCTATCGGTGCAGTTGGAATTGGTGCAATAATAATTACCGCAATCTATTGGCTTTTTGGTTTCCTACGAATGGGCACAACCGGCCTCACTGCTCAGGCTATTGGTTCAGGTGACAAGTCTGAAACTTCTGCTCTATTAATCCGAGGTCTCATTATTGGCCTTGTGTCGGGCTTGATATTAATTGCGTCTCAGGTTCCTCTATTCTTTGGTGCACTTCAATTGTCACCAGCATCAATGGAAGTCGAAGGAATGGCGCAACAATATTTACAGATTAGAGTCTATAGTGCACCAGCTGCCATCGCTATTTTTGGAATTACTGGCTGGCTTATTGCTAAAGAAAAAACTCGATCAATTTTGTTGCTTCAACTTGTGCTGAACGGTGTCAATATAATTTTAGATTTATTATTTGTTTTGCAGCTTGGTTGGGGCGTTGAAGGAGTTGCTATTGCAACACTTATTGCTGAATGGTCAGGCCTTATATTTGGACTTTGGTTGGCACGAGAAGGATTTAATAATGGCTACTGGAAAAATTGGATTCAGATATTTGATAAAACTCGACTATTACAAATGGCCAAAGTTAATAGTGACATTATGATTCGATCAATCTTATTAGAGATCGGCTTTGTCAGCTTTTTATTTCTAGGTGCAAGTTTTGATGATGCCACTTTAGCGGCAAACCAAGTCTTGATACAATTTTTAAATATAACCGCTTACGCTCTAGATGGCTTTGCATTTGCAGCTGAAGCTTTAGTTGGGCAGGCACTTGGGGCAAAGAATAAACCTCTTTTTAGGAGATCAGTG
>CAJVCK010000122.1 GCA_910595805.1 uncultured Candidatus Thioglobus sp.
TAAATTGAGCAGTATAGGCTGTTGAGATGTAAGCCCCACCAATACCACATAATATTCCGCCAATAAGTAATGCCCTGTAGCGAAGGGCTTCCACAGAAACACCAGCCGTATCAACCGCTTTAGGGTTTTCGCCTACAGCTCTTAAGCGAAGACCAAATCGTGTTCGATAAACAACCCACCAAACAATTGGCACGATTACAAAAGCAAGATAAACAAGGATATTGTGACCACTAATGAGTTCTCTGTATATAACGCCAAGAATTGGAATATGATCAATAATATCAACCCCAGGTAATGTAATTGAGAGGAATCTTTCGTCATTAAGAAGCGTCGGTGTAATGCCTCCTTTCTTAAACCAAGCCAAGGTTAGTATCATTGTAAGTCCAGAAGCCAAAATATTGATGGCAACACCACTAACAATTTGGTTACCCTTATAAGTAATCGATGCAAAGCCATGAATCATTGCTAGAACAGAAGAGGCAAACATTCCTGCAATTAAGCCAAGCCAAGGTGAGCCAAAAACAGAGGCAGCACTGGCAGCAATAAAAGCTGACATCAGAAGTTTTCCTTCAAGACCAATATCAACAACTCCAGAACGCTCAGCAAATAAGCCAGCCATAGAGGCGAAAATAAGTGGCACACAAACTCTAACTGAAGCATCTAATGTTAATACAGTAGTTAAAAATAAATCACTCATTCAGATGCCTCAATAGGTGCTAAAAAACGAATTAAAACAGGCCTATATAAATACTCTAAGCCACCACAAAACAAGATAACTAGACCTTGCATAACCACAACTATGTCTCTTGAAACGTTCTGTAATTCAAAATCCAATTCTGCACCACCCTGGTAAAGTATGCCAAACAAAAAGGCTGCAATAAGAATTCCAACAGGATGATTTCGGCCCATTAGTGCAACTGCAATACCGCCAAAGCCATAACCATAATTAAAATTTAAAAATAGACGGTGTTGAACTCCTATAAGTTCATTAACCCCAACTAATCCCGCTAATGCTCCGGAGATACACATCGTTACAACGATAATTTTTTTTGGATTAAT
This sequence comes from uncultured Candidatus Thioglobus sp., assembly GCA_910595805.1. The sequence continues at coordinate 1,060 of CAJVCK010000122.1, forward strand.
ACCACCATATATAGCAGCATCACTGCTTTTTCCTGTAGCTCGAATAGCAAAACCCCAACGAGTATGCCAAAGGAAAAACCAAACTAGGAATGAGAAAAATAAAGCTACAAGAATGGATAAATTTAGTGGTGATTTTGCAATGTTATAGCCAAATCCAGCAAACACATCATGAACAAAAGGCAACCATACAACATCAGGAAAATTTGTACTTTCGGGGGTCATATTGCCTACTTCTCGAAGAACATGCACCAACATATAAACCATTAAGGCAGAGGC
>CAJVCK010000123.1 GCA_910595805.1 uncultured Candidatus Thioglobus sp.
CAAAATTAAATTAAAATTATAGTATAATAATATTCTAATATGAATTAAAAAAACAGGTAAAAAAACATGCAAATAACACAATCAAAAAAATATATATTGAGCGCCCTTCTAATCGCCTCATTATCTGGATGTTCGCACAATGATGTTATAACAAAAGCTAAAGACTTTATGCAAATAACACCTGATACTATTATTGCTGATAATGAGACTGAAATCACTATAAAAGAAAATAAACCTGTACATAGATACCTATCATTGCCTTATGTTCAAGATACTCATTACTGGAACGTCCTCGCAAAAGACGTATCTCAACAAATTGCCGAAAAAATGGCAAACCAAGATGTTTATGTTGAAAAATTAACTCATGAAAATAGCACTCCATTTAATGTTGCTTTTAGAAATATGCTAATTGCTCACTTATATGAAAACAATGTCAATGTAAGTAAAACAAAGCGTGTAGAAAGAGATGTGCCATTGAACCTTAGACTTAGAAAAATGCTAGAAGATGAGTCAACTAAAAATGCATACCTTGAGCTAAGAGAACAAGAGCAGCCAAATATCTTAGAATTTAATGCGCAAATTGTTAATCATAAAGATTACACAATTCCAGACAACACAAGCCTTAGTGCGTTAGATGGAACTAGCGACGTTGTTAGGGCTGAATCACCAGGTATTGGCACCAATAAAGTGCCAGAAGCTCTTGCATCTGGTCCTGTAACTGAAGTTATCGTCACAACAACGATTTACAACAACGGCATACTTCAGAATGCCACCGCCAATGTTTACTATATTCCTGAAGTTAGCCTAGAGCACTATAAGAAAAAAGGTGGCAAATACATGAACGTGGTAACAAAATGAATCTATTAAAACACTCAGCAATTACACTCGCATTTCTAACTTTAACAGGTTGTTATGGTGGTAGCTATGTAACAGAAGCAATAACCTCTACTGACGAGACAAACCTACATGATCAGAGTCATGAGGTTGTTGACGAGTTAATAAGTTTTGCAGAAAGAAACTCAAGTTTTTCAGGTGCTGCGCTTAATGCTGACAGTCCATTTGTTATTGCCAGTTTTGTTGATGTAAACCAAATGGACCAATCTTCTGCATTTGGACGTATTGTCTCAGAGCAATTCGCTTCTAGATTTAGCCAAAAGGGTTATTATGTTGTAGAGCTTAAACTAAGAAAAGATATCTTTATTAAAGAAAAACAGGGTGAATTCATGCTGTCTAGAAAGATTAAAGAAATATCAAAAAATCATAATGCACAAGCCATAGTTGTTGGCACATATGCCATTGGCGAAAATAACGTTTATATTACGACAAGAAT
>CAJVCK010000124.1 GCA_910595805.1 uncultured Candidatus Thioglobus sp.
TAATTGCCATACCTCCAGAACACACATCTTCAACAACTGGTAAGTTGCCACGTTGTGCATAGCTATTATAGGCATCAATATCACCACCAAAAACAAGACCACCTTTGTCTGATTGGGAACAATAAAAGTGACCTGCACCAAAAGTAATAACATTATCCATAACAGGTTTAAGACCTTCAGTTACAAAAGCCTGTAGAACATGACTCTCGATTGGAAGTTTAATCCCAGCTTTAGCCATAACACGACCCGAAGAACCAGCCACACAGACACCTACACGATTCGCCTTAATATCACCCTTAGTAGTTTGAACGCCAAGACATTTACCTTTTTCTATATTAAACCCAGTGACTTCACAGTTCTGAATAATATCAACACCAAGGTCACTAGCACCACGAGCATAACCCCAAGCGACAGCATCATGGCGTACAGTTCCACCACGTGGCTGAGCTAGTGCAGCTTTAATTGGGAAACGTGCATTATTCATATCAAGGAAAGGATATCTCTCTTTAACCTCTTTAGCTTCGAGGTATTCACAACCCGCATCAGCAAATAGCATCGAATTACCACGACGAATAAATGCATCACGCTGTGCATCTGAATGGATCAAGTTCATAATGCCACGCTGTGAAACCATTGCGTTGTAGTTAAAATCTTGTTCAAGGTTTTCCCAGAGTTGCATCGACAATTCATAAAAAGGTTCGTTGCCTGGTAAAAGGTAGTTTGATCGAATTATGGTCGTATTTCTACCAACGTTGCCGGAACCAATCCAGCCACGCTCAAGCACAGCAACATTTGTAATACCATGATTTTTCGCTAAATAATAAGCAGTCGCTAAACCGTGTCCACCACCACCAACAATAATGACATCATAGCCATCAGTTTTTGGTTCAGCATCACGCCAAGTTGCCTCCCAGCCTTTATGTCCTGTTAAAGCCTCTTTTAATACCTTGAAGGCGGAATAACGCGTTTTACTCACAATTTTAACTCCAAGGATAAGGACTATTAGATACTGGGTGCAGTTTACCCTCTTTGAAACGAGAGAACCTGAATGGTTCTAGAAGTTCTTGTTTTTCGCCCAGTACTTCTTCTGCTACCAAGCAACCTACACCTAGCATTTTGTAACCATGATTACTATCAGCGATTATTGTTACATTTTCATTAAAGGTATCAATAACAGGAAAGCTATCAGGAGTGAAACAGCCAATACCACCTGAAGGCTCTTGAAGATAGTTATCCATCTTGCCTTCGAATCTTTTATGGCAATGTGCTAAGGCTGATACCCACATTTCTGGAAAATCTTTGCTTGCTGTGAATTCTTTACTTTCAG
>CAJVCK010000125.1 GCA_910595805.1 uncultured Candidatus Thioglobus sp.
TGACTTGCTGCAAATGCGTCAGCTTGAAATTCGTGTTTACGGGAAATAAGGTTGCTGATAGGGGTAATAAAAAAACTAAAAACTGGCAACGTCAGACTAAACAGAACAAGTGCTGTATGAGCTGAAGGCTCTGAGATTCCTAATCCATGAAAAAACCAACCTTGTTTAATTAAATATCCTAACAAGGCTAGACTTAGAAGGCTAAAAATAAATGAACTTACAATTCGTTGACGCACATGTTTGTGGTGAAAATGACCAAGCTCATGAGCAAGAATAGCTTCAATCTCTTTATCCTCCATGCCTTTAAGAAGGGTGTCAAAGAAAACAATTCTTTTGTTTCTGCCTATACCCGTGAAATAGGCATTACCATGTGAAGATCTTTTTGAGCCATCCATAACAAAAATACCATCATTACCAAAACCTGTACGTTCAAGCAAATTGTCAATTCTTTTCCTCAGGGAGTTGTTTTCAAGAGGATTAAATTTGTTAAAAATTGGCGCAATAAAGGTGGGGTAAATCCACATCATTGTGATTGTAAATAAGCTCAGAATAACCCAAACATAGATCCACCAATAGTCACCTATAGCACTCATATTCATTAAGTATAGGATTACATAGATCAGTGGCATGCCCAGAGCAAATGTCAAGATTAATTCTTTTATAAGGTCGCCTGCAAACGTTTTAATTGTCATGCGGTTAAAACCAAATCTTTCTTCAAGGATGAAGTTACGATAAATACTGAAAGGCAAATCTATGAAGCTGGCAATAAGCATAATGGTTAGTATGAATGTAGTACCTAAGATTATTGGGTCGGAGATTCTTTGATTCCAAAAAATATCAAGCCAGTTCATTGCGCCGCCAAGTGTCCATATAAGTAACACAATTGTAGAAAAAATTATCTCAAAATGATTTACTAACAATTTTGCTTGGGTATAGCGACCGGCTTTTTGATGGTCTTTAAGCGTTATTGTTTCTTTGAAGTTTTCAGGGACTTCATTAAAGGAAACTTTAATTGCTTTATCCTGTCTAAAATTTAGCCACAATAAGGCTAAAACTGATGTCAAAATTGCGAATAAAAAAATAAATGTAAAAAAGTTAAATTCCATATAGTTCTATCTTGTAATTCTATTGTTACTGTTGATTAACGATTATACCTTGTGATTGCCACAAACTTATTGATTGAAGCTTTCAATAAATAATATATATTGTATGTATTTTGAAAAAAATAACCTATTGACTAGGTTTATTGTAAATGATGTTATATTTGATGAAAAACCTTATGAGATGGGTATAATCCAAATAT
>CAJVCK010000126.1 GCA_910595805.1 uncultured Candidatus Thioglobus sp.
AGCTTTTGCAGCACAATCGATGTCTTTATCTAACGCTCTAGCTAAGCCACAAACAGTACTATCTGTAATCATTTCGGATACGGCTTTGACTGCGTCAAAATCTCCTTGGCTTGCAATAGGAAAACCTGCTTCAATAATATCGACTTGCATCTTTTCTAGTGCTTTAGCAATGCGGAGTTTTTCTTCCTTTGTCATTGAAGCACCAGGACTTTGCTCACCATCACGTAACGTTGTATCGAAAATTATTAAGTTATCTTGCATCTTTTCTCGCCGCTCGATGTTTTCTTAGTAAAATTAGCGTAATAATAGGTCCAGAAAAAGCGTAAACAACAGCCATAAGAAACAAAACTAATGCGGTCTCAACCGCGATTAGAAAAAATATCGGTACTATAATAAGAAAAGCAACAAAAGGGATACGATTCTTGAGATCAAACTCTTTAAAACTATGGTATCTAATATTACTAACCATTAATAAACCCATATCTATAGTAATTAAAAAGCAAACAAACTGCATTGTTGGACCATCATAAAAATTGTGATTACTCCCTAACCAAACTAACCCTCCTAATACAGCCGCTGCCCCCGGACTCGGCAAGCCTTGAAAATAACGCTTATCAACACTTTTAGCTTGGGTATTAAATCTAGCAAGTCTTAACGAAGCGCAAACTGTATAAACAAAAGCAGCTAGCCAACCAAACTTTCCCATACCAAATAATGCCCACTTGTATACCACCAAAGATGGCGCCAAACCGAATGAAATCATATCTGACAAACTATCATACTGCATACCAAATGCACTTTGTGTATTTGTTAGCCTAGCAATCCGGCCATCCACTCCATCAAGCACCATTGCAACAAAAATCGCAATAGCAGCAGATTCAAATTGCTGATTCATTGCTGCCACTATTGAATAAAAACCGGAAAACAATGCTCCTGTCGTAAACAAATTCGGCAATAAATAAATACCGCGTCTTAATTTTGTCACTATTTTTCCTGCTAATTTAAAAAATGATATTAACTCAAGTTTACTCTCGAAAGTTATGAACATAAACAAGGAAAGAAGAAAACTTATTTATATTTCTAATTTTTTATTGCGCTTTTTGGTTCAGAATGTATCAATTCAGCCAATACTGTGCTACCAGAATTCACATGCTGACCAACTTTGACGAAGATCTTAGATTCGACAGGTAAGAAAATATCGATTATCCCTCCAAAGCAAAGATAACCACAGCGCTGTCCTTGCCCAATTCTTTCTCCTGAGTTTAGATATATATATGATCTCCGCAAAAA
>CAJVCK010000127.1 GCA_910595805.1 uncultured Candidatus Thioglobus sp.
CCCCACGGAACAACCCGGTTCGAAAATAATACTAGTAATAACAATAATTTAGCAAATTTCAGCCGAATTTTTCTTTTGACTGTCAGTATCGGCAAAGTGTAAATTTTGCATAGTTTTTCATTAATTATCAAACTTTCAAAATAAACAACTTAGCTTTTTAATAATGAACGAATTACGCGACCAATCCTTAAATCAGATTACGTTTAAGACCAAGCCAAAATCTCTATAGGCCGCGCCAGCTGAACGACAGGAGAATTTTTGATAGCAACATCAAAAATCGCAACACAACAGTCTAAAGCTAAGTACAACTAAAGCAATAATTGTCCAAAATTGCTTAAAAATTAAACAGCATTCTTTGTTAATTTTGACCTTGAATCGGCCAAAATGTCATACAAGATGGGCCTCGCTAACCGCAGGTGTATAATGTTTATTCTCCTTTCGAAGGTTTTACCATCGATTACAAGCTTTATGGTAGAAGTCCGACTAATAATAAGTGTATCTAGCGAATCTTCGAAATTTTCTTGGTGCAAACTGACAATCTGTGAAATATAAGTTAAAAATCATCTCCAAATGGACCGGGCTACTATTAGCCGCGGGCATAACCAGCGGTGTAATGGTTGCAATGGCAGCCTATTTATATCTGGCTCCTTTGCTTCCCGCCGCAGAAACCTATCGAGATGTGCAATTAGAAACCCCCCTTCGAATTTACACAGCAGACAATCGCTTGATTGACGAGCTAGGCAATCGCCGAAATCCGGTGCAATACGAAGATGTTCCGGAAGTTTTGATAAATGCCCTTATCGCCACCGAAGATGTCCGCTTTTACTCCCACCCTGGCGTTGACGTGCAAAGTCTTCTTCGAGGGTTTTATGGATTTATCACAGGTCGACGACTAGGTGGTGGCAGCACGATCACCATGCAATTGGCAAATAATCTCTCTTTCGATAGTGACAATGTTTATCTACGAAAGTTTAAAGAGATTCCTTTTGCCTTGCAGATTCAAAGAGAACTTACCAAGGAAGAAATTCTTACCCTTTACTTGAATACAATTTATTTCGGTGCCGGAGCCGATGGCATCGGCGCTGCTTCTTTTGTTTACTATGGCAAAGATGTCAGTGAACTCACCCTGGCGGAATCAGCTATGATGATTTCTTTATTGCCCTGTCCATCCGCCTGTAATCCATTTAGTAATCCATCGCGAGCATTAAATAGAAGAGAGACGCGTCTGCGCAATATGCTCAAGGAAAACATGATTACACAGAATGAATTCGAAGCTGCAAACAATGCAC
>CAJVCK010000128.1 GCA_910595805.1 uncultured Candidatus Thioglobus sp.
AAGGAGCGTACCATACACGACCTGCACCTTCACCAACTGATCTAGGTTTAAAGATATTAGAAGCACCACCAGCACCTACGATAACTGACTTAGATTTGAATACATGGTAGTTACCAGTACGCACGTTAAAGCCAACAGCACCTGCAACACGATTATCTTTGCCGTCATCCATTAATAAATGAGTAACCATAATACGGTTATATACTTTATCAGCCTGTTTAGTCGCCGCTTCAGCAACGATAGGCTTGTACGACTCACCATGAATCATGATCTGCCATTTACCTTCACGCATGTACGCGCCGATATCTGATCTCTTAGGGTCCTTCATTAATGGCAAGCCCCACTCTTCAAACTTATGTACTGCAGAGTCTACGTGACGAGCCATATCAAATAATAGATCTTCACGAACCATGCCCATTAAGTCGATACGAGCGTAACGTACGTGATCTTCTGGGTTGTTCTCACCGAAACGAGTACCCATGTAACAGTTAATCGCATATAAACCTTGAGCAACAGCACCAGAACGGTTAATGTTTGCCTTTTCAGCAATTACAATTTTCTTATCTTGTCCCCAGTATCTTGCTTCATAAGCGGCACCTGTGCCACCCAATCCAGCACCAACAACAAGGATATCAATGTTGTCTTCTACAATTGTTTTATAGGCTTTCATGGTACTCTGCTCCTTTCTTTAATGATAGTTTGTTAGATTCTAACGTGTGTAAACCACCGTCGTCCATGCGAATGTACTTTGGTTCAAATGCTAACAACTCAGAATTACGCATTTCTGCACTTGGCGCCGTTTCGTTTCTAAAGTCTGGAATCTTTGTTCCCCATGGTTGTGTTGTAATTGGTGACAAGAAGTTTTTAACACGTCCGTCACGGAATTTAACTCTCCATGCGATTGTTCCTTTCTCTTCATCACGAATAGTACGTACACTATGTCCTAATGGAGCAAAGTCTGCGTAACCACGTACATCAATAGCTTGGTGTGGACATGCTTTAACACATGAGTAACACTCCCAACACATATTTGGTTCAATGTTATAAGCACGACGATATTTATCATCAATGTGCATAATGTCAGATGGGCAGATATCTACACAATGTCCACAACCATCACAACGAGTCATATATACAAAAGTTGGCATATTATTTCCTCTCTTTTTATAAGTTAATTAATTTTAGTAGTGCTTAGGCGCTTCACGCTTAATACCTAGACCCATATTCATCGGTGCATCCTTAAGAAGCTCCATTGAGTGTCTGTTCT
>CAJVCK010000129.1 GCA_910595805.1 uncultured Candidatus Thioglobus sp.
ATTCGTTTTTGAGAATATCATGCAGAAGCCAATCCCCTCCTTGCTCAGAAGCCTCAGTGCGCCAGTAAGAATGGAATACCCCTACAGCAGGGAAGAATTATTTTTCCTTATGATTCACGACAGTGATGGTTTTAATCGTTGGAATGCATCTCAACTTCTTGCCATCGATGTAATAAATGAATTACAACAATCAGAGTCAACGGCGGTGCCAGTAATTATTGAAGACGCTTTTAAAGGTGTGCTAAAGAATGCTGTGCATGATGACACGATAGATCAGGCTATGGTGGCCCATCTACTTGCCCTGCCTACTGAAGGCTTCTTAATAGAACAAGCAGGAATAGCGGATATCGATGCCATTCATCGCGTGCGAGAATCGCTGGCAAATCACCTGGCTGTAGAATTAAAGGATTTATTTGCTCAGATTTTTAACAAAACAAACTTGGGCGAGCCCTATAAAGCCGATGCCCCTTCTATTGCTCGTCGGGCATTAAAGAATTTGACTCTAAGTTACTTGGTAAGAACCGAAGATTCAGATTGGCTCGATACTTGTTATGGGCAATTTAATACTGCAAGCAATATGACTGATAGGGCAGCAGCGCTGCGACAATTAGTAAACAGCTCTTGTGAAAAGGGGCAGAAATTAGGAGTTCAGGCATTAGATACTTTTTATAAACAATGGCAACACGAACCTTTGGTGGTAGATCAGTGGTTTGTAATCCAGGCGACATGCCGGTTATCCACGACTCTAAACAAAATCGAATCCCTGTTATCTCATGAAGCCTTTGATATGAAAAACCCTAACAAGGTGCGCTCGCTCATCGGTGCATTTTGCGGCCAAAATCATATAGGATTCCATCAGCAGAGTGGAAAAGGCTATGAATTCCTTGGGGATCGGATCTTAGAATTAGATAAACTGAATTCACAAATTGCCGCTCGTTTGCTTACGCCGCTGACTAAATGGAAAAAATACGATAGCAATAGACAAGCTTTAATGCAGGCACAGTTGAATCGTATTAAGGCGAGTGCGGATTTATCAAAAGATGTCTATGAAATAGTAGAGAAGAGTTCGATTTGATTAGCAATTATAATTAACGAAATTAAAAGGGTGTCCGCCCACCTTTTTATTTATTCATGCATTAACTGATGATTAAGCAATTCCTTGTATATTAGTTAAAGGAATATTCTTAGCTCGTTCCGCTGATTCCTGAAAGCTTTGAATCTCATTGAAATTAAGGTAACGATATATATCATCTTT
>CAJVCK010000130.1 GCA_910595805.1 uncultured Candidatus Thioglobus sp.
TCTATAAAGAAATGAATAAAGGAAAAGTGTTGAGTGCTCAGGGCTATTCAGGACAGGGTGTAGCCCTAGCAAGCTATGCTGGAAAGGTAATCGCAGAGAAGATTACCGGTGATGGACAGACATTTGACATTATGGCTAATATTCCAATGCAGAGCTTTCCTGGTGGCAGGTTTCTACGAAATCCTACCATGAAGGTCGGAATGTTTTATCACGCTCTGCTTGACCGCCTATAGTTAATGGGTAAGAAAATCTAATATAATGAGACCTGTTATTATCATAATTTTCATAACAAAGACCAAAGTTAATGAGCGATTTTAAAGATGTAACTACAGATCAGGCGTTTACTAAAAACACTCTCTATGGTAGAGATGGTGAGATGACCTATGGTGGCGCTCAGAGTTTTTTAAGACGCAAGTACACTAAGAACTTAGAAGGTGTTGATATCACGGTTAGCGGTATTCCATTCGACGCTGCTACGAGCTTCCGCCCTGGCGCAAGATTTGGTCCTAAAGCGATAAGAGAAGCCTCTGTTCAGCTTGCTGAGCTGTTGGCGTATCCTGATGGTATTGACCCTTTCAAGACTTTGGCGGTTACTGATTACGGTGATTGTGAACTGGATTATGGGTTTCATAATAATGTCGTTTCTCAGATTGAAGCACATGCTAAGACTATTTTGGATTCCGGAACAGAAATGCTGACCTTTGGTGGTGATCATTTTATTACTTACCCTCTTTTACGTGCTCACGCTGAAAAGTTTGGACCGATAGCACTTGTGCATTTTGATGCACATACAGATACTTGGCCTGATGAAGATGGTCGATTAGATCATGGAACCATGTTTTCTAGAGCTATAAAAGAAGATCTGATTGATACCAAACATTCTATTCAAATTGGTATCAGAACACATAATAGCAACACCAAAGGTGTCACTATTCTTGACGCCCCATGGGTTCATAAGAATGGCGTTGATAAGGTCATTAAAAAAATAATTGAAGTTGTCAAAGATCGACCAGCTTATCTAACTTTTGATATAGATGGTCTTGACCCTGCATATGCTCCCGGAACTGGTACACCAGTGGCTGGCGGTCTAACATCTGCACAAGCCTTGGCTATTATTAGGGGGCTAGATGGTTTAAATTTTATCGGAGCAGATGTTGTTGAGGTGGCTCCTGCTTACGACCATGCTGAAATCACAGCTATTGCTGCAGCAACCATTGCTCATGATTATTTAGTAATCC
>CAJVCK010000131.1 GCA_910595805.1 uncultured Candidatus Thioglobus sp.
CAACTGCAATTGATGAGGCAATAATTGAAGTAAAAAATAACGTGCCAGAAAAAATTAGTGAAAAATTAGAACAACTATTAATTAATAGGTAAAAATTTTGATCTATTCAAAAATAACAGGAACCGGTTCATATTTGCCTGAGCAAATATTAACAAATTCTCAGTTAGAGAAAATGGTAGACACTACTGATGAATGGATACGTTCTAGAACTGGAATTGAAAAAAGACATATTGCTCGTAATGATGAGACAACATGTGATCTTGCTGAAAATGCATCGGTTGCTGCAATTGAAATGGCAGGTAAAAGTGTAAATGATATAGACTTAATTATAGTTGCTACTACAACACCAGATGTTATTTTCCCTAGTACCGCATGCTTGTTACAGCAAAGATTAGATATTCATGGTTGCCCGGCATTTGATTTGCAGGCTGTTTGTACCGGCTTTGTTTATGCTTTACATGTTGCCGATCTTTTTATAAAAAATGGTAATTCAAAATGTGCGTTGGTCGTAGGCTCAGAAACAATGAGCCGTATTATCGATTGGAATGATAGAAATACATGTGTTTTATTTGGCGATGGTGCTGGCGCAGTTATTCTTGAGAAAAGTAATGACCCCGGTATTTTGTCAACTCATATTCATGCTGATGGCGCTTATCAGGAACTTTTATCAGTTCCTGCTGGCATTTCTTCTAACTATGAATTAGTAAAATCAAATCAGGCATTTATTAAAATGCAAGGAAATGAGGTTTTTAAAGTTGCAGTCAACACATTAGGCGATATTGTTGATGAAACCTTAAAAGCTAATTCAATGAAAAATACGGAGATTGATTGGTTGGTTCCGCATCAAGCAAACACAAGAATCATATCAGCTATGGCAAAAAAATTGGATATGCCAATAGAAAATGTTGTAGTCACTGTTGGTCAACATGGCAATACCTCAGCAGCATCAATTCCACTGGCACTTGATGTTGGGATTAATGACGGAAGAATTAAAGATAATGATATTTTATTACTTCCTGCATTTGGTGGTGGGTTTACTTGGGGATCTGTGCTTTTACAATATTAAAATAACAAATATTAAACCATGAATGATCGCATAAAATTAGCAGTCGTATTTCCGGGCCAAGGCTCACAATCTTTAGGAATGATTGATAGTAGGCTTATTGAAGCAGACAATGATGTAAAAAAAATTTTTGATATTGCCTCAGAAATTTTAGGTTACAATATC
>CAJVCK010000132.1 GCA_910595805.1 uncultured Candidatus Thioglobus sp.
TGCATAGTAAAGCTCTTTACTCTGTTTTTTAGCATTAATAATGGCAGGGAATAAAGAGGAGGCAATAACCATAGGGATAAAATACCATGCTTCGCTTAATGTTACTGCGGCTGCATATTGTCCTACAGCTTCAGTATTGAGCATTTCTTTAATCATGATTTGATCAACTTTCATATAAATGGAAATTACCAAACCACTAAGTATTAATGGCCAACTATCTTTCAATAAGCTTATTGCTATTGCTTTACTAAAGTTTAGTTTTTTAATGTTTAACTTTGCATGACGCTGAAAGTAGTAGATAAACCCTAGCATTAGTATCATACTATCAAACAAAACAACCCAAGCAAAAGCAATTAAGGATGCGTTGGTGAGTATCAATCCTATTTTTATAAAACTGGAGATAAATAGGCTGATAATATTGGCATAAACGACATATTTACTAAGCACTTTAGCTTGAAAGAAAAAATCAATAATATTAAAGCTTTGAAATACAGTGGCAGAGGCGATAATGAAAATAAGCCAGGTTGTTAGACTATCTTGGTGACTAAGTGTTACTGCGCCAGCTAAGGCAAGTAACACCAATAATGCACCGATTAACTTTAGATAAAACGCCGTACCTAATAACACGGCTTGCTTGCTAGGATCTTTGACTAACTCCCTAACAATAATGCCGTCTAGCCCTAAACCTGCGATAGCAGTAAACAATCCAACAAAAGCTTGTGCGTAGCTGAACAGACCAAACTGCTCTGGCCCTAAGTAACGTGCCACCCAGATGCCTACAAATAAACCGACGACCATGCGTAGGATTTTTTCGCCAAGCAACCATGAGGTGTTTTTGAAATACTTTATAAAGCCTTGGTGATTTTGAAGAGATTTCAACTTGGCAATCATTTTAAGAATCGCTATTAAATAAATCTCTCGTATAGACCTTTCTTCTAACATCATTAAGCTCATCTACCATTCTATTAGCGACAATGACATCACTAATTTGTTTAAACTCTTCTAGACTGCCAATCACTTTTGAATGGATGAACTCATCTTTACCTTGTTCAGTTATTACTGGCTCATAAATTACCACTTTAACACCTTTAGCCTTAATACGCTTCATAATACCTTGAATGGAAGACGCTCTAAAGTTGTCACTACCACTTTTCATGATTAGGCGGTGTATGCCCACTACTTTAGGATTTTTACTAATGATAGAATCTGAAACAAAGTCCT
>CAJVCK010000133.1 GCA_910595805.1 uncultured Candidatus Thioglobus sp.
TTAGAGGGAGTAGATTGGTCATTTGATAGAGAGTTATTTGAAGGAGATCTAGAGAGACTTATGCCCTACTTAGAGCGCTGTATGGAGATTGTGCCTTTATTCAAGGAGGTTGGTATTAGCAGTGTCATCAATGGGCTTATTACCCATACACCAGATGATAACCTGCTTGTTGGACCAGCCAAAGGCTTAAGAAACTTTTGGAATTTATGTGGTGCAAGTATCGGTATTGCTCAAGGTGGTATAGGAAAATACCTAGCACAATGGATGGTGCATGGACAAACTGAACTCAATATGGCTTCACTAGATTCTCGACGATTTGATCTTTGGGCGGATAAGAAATACTGTATTACTCGGGCAATTGAGTCTTATGAAAGGATGTATGCTATGGCTGTGCCTAATGAAAACAGGCCACATGGCAGACCAATCAGGGTTAGTGCATTGCATACAGTGCTGGCACAGAAAGGTGCAATTCATGTTGTCAATACAGGGTTTGAAAAACCCGCTTGGTTTACAACAGAAAAAATCAGAAAAGAAAGCCACACTTGGTCTCACAGTGAGGCCCATGAGGCAGTTGCTCTGGAGTGTTCTGCTGTCGAAAACACCTGCGGCGTTACCGATATAAGTGGAACTGCAAAATTTAGAGTAACTGGAAAAGATGCTTTTGCATTTTTAGATCAACTGTCCTGCAACAAACTACCTGCGAAAGATGGGCGAATTGGCTTGACTCTTTTCCATGCTCAAAATGGTGGCGTTATGGCTGAACAGACTATCAGCCGTATTAACCAAGAACACTTTATTTTAATGGGTGCTATAGGCTCCCAAGTAAAAGATTATCATTGGCTTGAGTTGCACTCTGATGGATATGAAGTTGAAATTGAAGATTTGACAGAGAGTTGGGGAGGGTTACTTTTAACTGGACCAAATGCTCGTCAAATACTAGAACAATGCACACAAGAAGATCTCAGCAATAACGGATTTTCTTGGCTGAGTTGTAAAAACATCACAATTGACTCAGCTTCTGTTTTTACGATGCGGGTATCCTACGCGGGCGAGTTGGGTTGGGAGTTACATATGCCAAGCTGGCAACTCATCTCTATCTATGAATCACTAATGGAAACGGGTGAACAGCATGGATTACAGGACTTTGGTGGTCAGGCGTTTAATAGTATGCGATTGGAAAAAATGTATCGTGCTTATGGAGCAGAGTTTACAGAAGAGA
>CAJVCK010000134.1 GCA_910595805.1 uncultured Candidatus Thioglobus sp.
TAGTTATTTAGAAATAGCTGGTGCTGGTAGTAGTGGTACTGATGGCTTTGCAGAGGTGCTAGGTGGTGTAGGCTATAGTAGTGCACTGAGTCGTAATTTTGGATTTAATATTAAAGGCGCTCTTGGTGCGGCTGGTGGTGGCGGTGTTGATACAGGAGGTGGACTTATTCATAAACAGAGTATTGGTTTATATGCACGACCTTTTGATAAATTATCATTTTTAGCTGAAGTAGGTAGAGTTGGTGCATTTGAAGGCAGTTTTAAAGCAACTTCTTCAAAGTTAAGTCTGCAGTATCCATTTAAGTTGCTATCAACTGGCGGTTATACGCGCAAGGTAAGTAATTATGACTATATTAGTGATAGCTTGTGGGGTGTAAGTTTGGTTAACCAAACTTATCTAAACTCTGACACGCTACGTAAGCATGGTTCTAATGATTCAGTACAATTATTTGGTATTAAGCTAGACCGATATTTGGATGACGACACGTATCTTACTGGGCAAGCGCTTGCAGCTTACAAAGGTGAAGTGGGTGGTTATGCAGTGGGTTTAGTAGGTGTTGGCCAAAAGTTGGAAATTACTGACAAGCTTAGTCTATTAGCAGAGATTGGTGTTGGTGTAGCCGACGGTGGTGTAATTAATCCTGGTGGCGGTATAATTGTGCAGCCGATGATAGGTTTAAATTATAAACTTAATTCTGATACGAGCTTACAAGCATCAATTGGCAAGGTGAAGACTGTTAAAAATGGTGGAGATGCCAATGTCGTTGAACTTGGTTTTAGTTATAAATTTAAAACTATAGAATAGTTCAAAATGATATAATTTAACAATATATTTTTTGCTAAATCTCATTGAAAATACCTAAACATATTGCAATCATTATGGATGGCAACGGCCGTTGGGCTAAAGCCCATGGTATGCCCCGATTAGAGGGGCATCGCCAAGGGGTTAATGCTGTACGTAAAGTAGTGCGTCGTTGTGTTGAGCTTGAAGTTGGGACACTTACATTGTTTGCTTTCAGTACTGAGAATAAAAAGCGTACCGAAGAAGAGGTGGGCTGGCTATTTAAATTGTTTTTAATCACATTAAAAATGGAAATTAATAAACTGAATAAGGCCAACATCTGTTTGGAGGTAATTGGAGACTTGTCAGTTTTTGATGATAAGTTACAAAAGGCTATTACTGA
>CAJVCK010000135.1 GCA_910595805.1 uncultured Candidatus Thioglobus sp.
TCGTGAAAAATTACAAAGACGGCAAGTTAGATGGCAAATTTAGTGAATGGTCGTGGAAAGGCACATTAGTTTCAGAGGAACATTGGAAGGACGGCAAGGAAGACGGCAAGCACACTAGTTGGTATGTTGAATATGGGATTAAACATATATATTCTGATAGATATTACGAAGACGGTGAGTGTATTAGTGGGTGTTAATTAACCAATCCTACCTCAAAAAAGGTACTATACAAATTCACTCAACAGTAACGGATTTTGCTAAATTTCTTGGCTTATCAACATCTGTACCCTTTATCAAAGCTACGTGATAACTTAGCAGTTGAAGGGGAATTGTAAAGATTATAGGGGCAGTTATTCGTCCTAAGTTAGAAGTGACTGGGATTACTTCCATTGCTTTCATTGATTTTACTTTTGAATTTTTGTCTTCAAAAACAATCATTTGTGCTCCTCTAGATTTTACCTCTTCTAAATTGGATTTTAGTTTCACTAGAAGTTCATCGTTTGGTGCAATAGCTATTACAGGCATGCTTTCGTCGATTAGTGCAATTGGACCATGCTTAAGTTCTCCAGCTGGATATGCTTCAGCATGAATATAGCTTATCTCTTTTAGTTTTAGTGCACCTTCCATCGCAATTGCATGCATAGTTCCCCTACCTAAAAATAATGCACTGTTTTTGTCCTTAAAGCGATAAGCTAACTCTTTAATTTGGATTTCTTGTAACAAAGTCTCGTTAATGAGACCTGGCAATCGTTTTAATCCATCAACGATTGCTTTTTCATTTTGCTTGCTGATATTTTTTTTGCTAACTCCTATCGAGCAAGTGAGAAGTGCAAGGGCAACCAGTTGGGTAGTGAAGGCTTTTGTACTGGCAACACCAATTTCAGGTCCTGCATGCGTTAAAAAAGTAAGATCAGATTTTCTTGTAATACTCGATTCAGCAGAGTTGCATATACAAAGTGTATAAATCTTATTATTTATTTTCTTGGCAATCTTAAGAGCTTCTAGTGTGTCAGCCGTTTCACCACTCTGAGAAATAGTAACAAAAAGTGTTTCATCCAAAATGAGTGGGTGACGGTAGCGATATTCACTTGCTACCTCAACATTACAGGGTATTTTGGCAATGTCTTCAAGCCAATATTTAGCCACTAGACCTGAATTAAAGCTGGTACCGCAAGCTACAATTT
>CAJVCK010000136.1 GCA_910595805.1 uncultured Candidatus Thioglobus sp.
GCCGATCAGACCGTCAAATAGTCGTAATGCAATGCAGAATATTGTGAGTTTATTAAATAAAAATTGTGTCGTTGGTATATTTCCTGAAGGGGAAATTTCTACCAATGGTGAGTTGTCTGATTTGAAAAGAGGTTTTGAAAAGATATTGTCAGAATCTAAGGATGATGTCATAGTGGTTCCTTTTGGCATTAGCGATATGTGGGGTACTTTTTTCTCAAAGGCACCAAAAGCAATCAAAAAGAAACAAAAGTTTTGTTTTAGAAGAGATATTCATATTAATATTGGATCACCCCTAAATGCAAACGCAACCAGATCCGAAGTTAAGAAGTCTATTAGTAATTTACTCATTTAATGATAGTATCAGTTCAATTTTCAATAACAATAATTAATTAAAAGGTGAAGATATGAAAAAGATAATAGTAGTTGGTGCAACTGGAAAACTCGGCAAAGAAGTTGTTGAAGGTTTGGAAAAAGATTATGAGGTCATCCGCGCTGGACGTTCAGGACCTGATCTTAAGGTAGATGCTTTTGATTTTTCAAGTGTCAGTGACGTGTTTGCCAGCGTCGGCTCTTTTGATGGACTAGTTTCTTGTATCGGTGGTACCCCTTTTAAACGGTTTGAAAAACTTACCATGGAAGATTTTGCGACTGGACTTTCGACCAAATGTTTGAGCCAATTAAATTTAGCAAAAGCAGCCATTCCGTTTTTGAGTGAGAATGGGTCAATCACATTAACAAGCGGCATCATAGGTGATGAGCCTCTTCTTGCGGGAGCGTGCGCTGCTGCTGCAAACGGCGCTCTGAATATGTGCGTATCAACTTTGGCCGCAGAGTATGCAGGTAAACTGCGAATCAACATTGTGTCACCATCGATTATTGAAAATTCCGTAGATTATTATGGAAAGCTTTTTGATGGTTTTGAGCCAACATCAAAAGAAAGCATTATTCATGCATATCGCCGCACCATATCAGCGCCAATTACTGGTCATGTGCTGCGCTTAACAAGATCGTAAAAGAAGGCAAAAAATCTATTGGCAATTCAGTTTTTTAATGTTAGTATTTAATCTAATTTTAAGGCACTAATTATTTCATAAGAGTTAGAGTATTTCTTTTTGGATAGGGTATGACAGATCATAAGAGAAAGAGAAGGGATGGCGGAAGATCTGCGAAGATTGCATATAGA
>CAJVCK010000137.1 GCA_910595805.1 uncultured Candidatus Thioglobus sp.
ATGGCCTACTTTGAATGCCTCCATGAACTTAAATTGATTGTTGATTTGATGTATGAAGGCGGTATTGCCAATATGCGTTATTCTATTTCAAATACGGCCGAATATGGCGACGTAACTAGAGGTCCTAGGATTGTCACTGATGGCACCAAGGCTGAAATGAAAAAAATTCTTAGTCAAATACAGGACGGTTCTTTTGCTAAGGAGTTTATTGAAAATGTAGGCACCTTACCAGCTCGTCGTGACATCCAACGTGACCATCAAATTGAGAAGGTCGGTGAAAGTTTACGTTCGATGATGCCTTGGATTGCAAAAAATAAGTTGGTCGATCAATCTAAGAATTAACTTGTTATTTTGATCACAGCTTAATTCCATAATTAATTGTGACTGAAAAAATAAAAACCAAAAGAGGAATCTATTTGCTGCCAAGCATTATTACTACTTTTGCTTTGTTTGCTGGTTTTTATTCTATTATTGCCTCTATTAATGGTGACTTTACATTAGCAGCCATTTCAATAATGGTTGCCATGTTGTGGGACACCTTAGATGGTCGAGTTGCTCGATTAACGGATACTCAAAGTGCTTTTGGTGCGGAGTACGATTCACTATCAGATTTAGTGTCATTTGGCTTGGCGCCTGCACTCCTTGTATATGAATGGTCTCTGTCTGATTTAGGAAGGTTCGGTTGGCTTGCCGCATTCATATATTTAGCCTGTGCAGCTTTAAGGTTGGCAAGATTCAATACTCAAATTGGGAGCGCTGATAAGCGTTATTTTCAAGGTCTACCTTCACCCGCCTCTGCAGGTGTAATCGCCAGCATGATATGGCTTAAATTTTGGAATTTCGAATATTTCGATTTTGGCGTTGTTTCTTTGAGTTATTACATTGGCATTGTAATAACAATACTTTGTGGCCTACTTATGGTTAGTAATGTACGCTACTTCAGTTTTAAGGAGTTTAATTCAACGGACAAGGCGTCATTTAGGTTTCTTTTATTGACAGTCTTAGGTTTTATTTTGCTCCTCTATAAACCCAATGTTGTCTTATTTACCGGCTTCTTTATCTATATGATTTCTGGCCCCTTGATAACAATCTTTGGGGTTTATAAGAGAAGACAAAAGAAAAAAAAGGGGCAAAGCTAGTTAAGTTCCTTTATAATCTGCGTCTATGAGAACAAATACAAAT
>CAJVCK010000138.1 GCA_910595805.1 uncultured Candidatus Thioglobus sp.
AAGGAACATGGATTGCTGTTGCCCCATCTATAACTAAGCGCAATGATATTGGTGCAGGTGACGCAGTTATGACAGGGATAATCTATGGGCTATCATGCAATTTGTCATGGCCTGAGATATTAAGATGGGGAGTAGCATGTGGTACAGCCGCAGCAAGTACAGAAGGCACAACTATAGGATCTTTCACAGTCGCAAAACAAATATTATCCAATGTGAAAATTGATACTTGTTGAAATAGTATGATGTTACACTATAGACTTGGTCATATAATTACTTTTGCGGAAGAATTTACGAGAACTTACAGTTGAAATCATTAGACAACGTAAAACCAAAGTGGCAAATTGGTCTTACCAACAAAATATTTATATCAAATAAAAGATTAATATGAAATCATTTACTCCACCAACCAGAACACTTATGGGTCCAGGTCCATCAGTTGTTCACCCCAGAATTCTAGATGCCATGGCTAGACCAACAATAGGACATTTAGACCCTGCCTTTGTTGACATGATGGATGAAGTTAAAGAAATGCTGAAATATGCATTCAAGACTGAAAATGCACTGACTCTGCCTGTCTCTGCTCCTGGATCAGCTGGCATGGAAACATGCTTTGTAAACCTGGTGGAGCCGGGTGACAAAGTTATCGTTTGTATCAATGGTGTTTTTGGACTACGAATGAAAGAGAATGTCACTCGTCTTGGTGGTGAGGCGGTTGTCGTTGAGGATGAATGGGGTACTGCTGTTAGTCCTGAAAAAGTTAAGCAAGCGTTAGTTGAAAACCCTGACACTAAAATTGTCGCATTTGTTCATGCAGAAACTTCAACAGGAGCACTCTCTGATGCTAAAACTCTATGTCAAATTGCCAATCAACACGGCTGCATCAATATCGTTGACGCCGTAACTTCATTGGCAGGCTCAGAATTAAGGGTTGATGAATGGGGAATAGATGCCATCTATTCAGGTTCTCAGAAGTGCTTATCAGCAATGCCTGGGTTATCTCCCGTTAGTTTTAGCGAAAGAGCAATTGAAAAGTTAACCAATCGAAAGACACCAGTAACAAGTTGGTTTCTAGATCTCAATTTGGTGATGGGTTATTGGGGTAAAGGCTCAAAGCGAGCATATCATCACACCGCACCAGTCAATACCTTGTATGGTCTGCATGAATCCTTGGTAATGTTATC
>CAJVCK010000139.1 GCA_910595805.1 uncultured Candidatus Thioglobus sp.
CTAAACCTGCATATGTAGGAACACAAGGGTCTGTGCCTATGTAATTTACCCCAGCTGCAATTGCACCCATTAAACGACCACCATAACCCATACTAGGATCCCAAACTGTACCTGCTTCTGTACCCTCTAGTGGACTATCTTTTTCTACAAATATATCATATAGAGTTGCGGCTGCTGTAGGTCTAAAATTAGAAACCATTTGAGTACCACTATATCTTCTCAACATAGCTCTCATATCTGAATCTGTAATTTTGTGTGCTTCTCGTTTTGTGAAGAAAGTACCTGTAAGTATCTTGTTAATACCTTTTTCTAAATGTTCTTCATCTTCCCATATATCCATAGGTGTCTTCATCTTACCACATTTAATTGACCATGCGTGGTGCATATACGACCATGCAAGTGTTAACCCATGTGTAGATTGACCTATGATTTTGTTCTTTGTATCTAATAAAGTATCTCTATTAAATGACGTAAGTTTTTTAAACTCATCATCACGCCATTTTCTATCTTCGGGATAGTATGGAAATCCTTTATTCTGTTTCCAGTCCTGTATTACTTCTTTTGCGTTTGACATATACGTTACCTGGTAAGGTGCCTTTTGCCCAGCTTGTCTTACCGATTAATTTCATATTCATTTTAACATAAAACTTGTTAGCTGTCAAGTTGTCAGCTCTTACTGATAAAAATACGTCACTAGGGCAATAATCAAAGAAATCGTTTAGTACAGCCTGAGCAGTACCAGAACCTGGCGAATCACTTGCAATCTGGTGTAATACAGTATCGCCTTTTTGTAGTTGTACATCGCCTATCTTTTGTCTTCTTTTTGCGTGATGAAAGGTAATCAATATACCATCTTCTAATATCATTTGTTTTTTGTCTATCATACGTTTCATGTAGTCTGTACGTACATGAGGAAACCATTTCTTATGGCTATAGAATATAGACTTTACTTTATCAAAATCCGATGGGACTGCTAATATCATCAAACTCCTCTGCTTGTTTTAACAAGTCTTGTAATCTAGGATTGTTATAACAATCTATAACTAAATGTAATCTGTCAAAATCTGCTTTATTATGTACTGCGTGAGCAGCCGTAACATCTACAAAGTAATACTTACCTACATCTAAATGAAAACAATGCTCTT
>CAJVCK010000140.1 GCA_910595805.1 uncultured Candidatus Thioglobus sp.
GGTATTATCCGAAAACTGGTGAAAATATACATCAAGCGGTTCATCGAGAGTGTTTAGCTGCCAGAACTTCGCTTGGTATGATGGACGCTTCAACCCTTGGTAAGATTGACGTTCAGGGTAGTGATGCCAGAGAGTTTTTATCAAGAATTTATACCAATGCTTGGATGAAACTGGCACCAGGTAGTTGCCGCTATGGTCTTATGTGTAATGAAAAAGGAATGATCATTGATGACGGTGTGTCAACCTGTATAAATGATAACCATTTCATTATGACAACCACAACAGGTGGTGCTGCAAGTGTTTACTCTGCATTAGAAATGTGGCTACAGACTGAATGGAGTGATTTGGATGTTCACCTCAATAGTGTCACTGATCAGTATTCAACCATTGCCGTTGTAGGACCTAATGCACGTAAGTTGATGAAATTGCTTTGTCAAGATGTTGACTTTGAGCGTGAAAATTTTAAATTTATGCAGTGGCGTCAAGGTACAGTTTGTGGAGTTGACGCTCGAATTATGCGAATCAGCTTTTCTGGTGAGCTTGCTTATGAGATTAATGTTGAAGCAAATTATGGACGATATATTTGGGATCAGGTTGCTATTGCTGGTGAGAAATGGAATATAACCCCGTATGGAACAGAATCAATGCACGTGCTGCGGGCAGAAAAAGGTTACATTATTGTTGGTCAAGACACTGACGGCTCGATGACACCGATGGATGTTAATATGAGTTGGATTCTTGCCAAAGATAAGCCTTTTTCATATGTGGGTCGTCGCTCTTTTAGTATTTCCGCTCTGTGCGCTGAAGACCGTTTACAACTAGTAGGTTTGTTGACAAAAGATTCATCTACGGTGATTCCTGAGGGCGCACATGTTATTGATAATAAAGGCAAATCTATCGGTTATGTTACCTCCAGTTATTTCAGTCCTATACTTGACAGGTCTATTGCCATGGCGCAAATTCAAGGGGGCTTAGCAAAAATGGAGGAAACAGTATTGGTTAAGATAGTTCAAAAAAAGCAAGGGTTAAAAGAAATTCCTTGTGAAGTATCTAGCAGTGTTTTTTATGATACTGAAGGTGAAAAGGTAGATGGTAATGACTAGTTCAAAAGAAAATTTAATGCCTAAGTTTGCAT
>CAJVCK010000141.1 GCA_910595805.1 uncultured Candidatus Thioglobus sp.
GGAATCAATCCCACTCAAGTCAATCAAAATATCAAATTTAAACTCATCTCTTAGTTGAGTGCAGACCTCTACTACAGTGCTACTATCAATCGTCAGCGTCAACTCATTAAAAGAGTCTTTAACACTTTTTCTGCCGAATGCTTTGATTAATTGTTGTTTTAATTTTTTCATATGCTAACTTCGAGCAATGGTGTTGGTGCGACGTATTTTGTCTTGCAGTTGAATTATTCCATACAGCAGCGCTTCTGCAGTAGGTGGGCAACCTGGCACATAGACATCAACCGGTACAATTCTGTCACAACCCCGTACAACCGCATAAGAGTAGTGGTAATAACCACCACCATTAGCACAAGAACCCATAGATATGACATACCTTGGCTCTGGCATCTGATCATAAACTTTGCGCAAAGCAGGCGCCATCTTATTGGTTAAAGTTCCTGCAACAATCATTAAGTCAGATTGTCGAGGTGTAGGTCTGAAAACGATGCCAAAGCGGTCAAGATCATATCGTGATGAGCCTGCCTCCATCATTTCAACAGCACAACAAGCCAAACCAAAGGTCATTGGCCAAAGAGATCCAGTACGCGCCCAGTTGATTACCTTGTCCAACGAAGTGGTAACAAAGCCCTCTTTCATTAAACCTTCAATAGCCATAATAAATTCTCATTACTCCCACTCCAACGCACCCTTCTTCCACTCGAAAATAAAGCCAACAACAAGCAACAACAAGAAAACAGACATCCCTATAAAGCCAAACCATCCGAGTTTCGATTGAACGACTGCCCAGGGGATAAAAAAGGCAACCTCTAGATCAAAAAGGATGAATAGAATTGCTACAAGATAATAGCGAACATTGAAATGCATTCGTGAATCTTCAAATGCAGGGAAACCACACTCAAACTGGGAATTTTTCTCTTCATCAGGTTTGCTTGGTCCAAGCAGATAACCAACAAGCGTTAGGCCCACACCGAAGGCGATTCCTAAGAAAATAAAAACAATAACAGGTAAATAATTTTCTAGCACTTTTTTTGTTAGTTTTAACCACAAGAGATTATAACAACTTAATCACAAAAAACTAGAAAAAAGTACCCAAAAGCAGCAAAAGAAGAGGTATTAATCTACAT
>CAJVCK010000142.1 GCA_910595805.1 uncultured Candidatus Thioglobus sp.
AAAGCACATAAGCTCTCGCAACTTTTTGCTCACCATTACGCATTAACGCAAGCTCAACCTGATCTTGAATGTCTTCGATATGTAACGTACCACCATCTGGCATACGACGAGTAAATGCATTGAGAACTGTTTGCGTAAGTGATTCTACGGCTTGATGTATACGTGTCGAGGCAGCGGCTGTGCCACCCTCTACACTAATGAAAGCTTTTGTGAGCGCTATTGAGATTTTTGCGGTATCGAAAGTTGTAACTTTTCCGTTACGGCGTATTACTTGATAGTTATTGAGTTGGCTAGATAAAAATTCTTTTTGGACGTGATCGGCAGCAGTTTTTGCAAAAATCTCTTCTTGGGAAATGATGTCTTTTTTGTCATCAATGATGTCTTTTTTGTCATCACTTTTGATCGCTTCTTCTAATTCACTGATGACGTCCTCAATATCAGAGGCCGCTTCAGTTCTTTCCGCTCCCATTTATCTACCCCTAAATTCTTGTTTTTATTAGAAATTATTAAATTTTTAATAATTTTTAAATTCAATCGCCATACTTCAATATTTCAATTCTATTAAAGTAGCTCGAAATTCGTTTAAATTGATCTTCTAAACGAATGTATAACACCACAATAAGATGTGGTCAAGCGCTTATTAAACCACAATATCTTGTGGAATTCACTGTGATTTATTTTTGGATTTCCTGTGGATAAAATGTGAAGAATTTGTAAAAATGAGTAAATTGTAAAAAAATATATTCATATTCAATGGGTTAGGATGATCTATTTAATTTGAAGAAATTAGAAAAAATAACTAAATAATTATACTTAACTTATCAGCAGATATTCGATTGTTTCGAAATAAGCCTCGATACCTCATGTATAATCAGCGGCCCATTTATTTGTTAATGATAGTTATTATTTATAGAGCTCAATATGGAAAAGAAATATTTTATCGTTAGTCTATATAAATTCGTTAGTTTCCCTGATTATGTCTCGTATAAGCCAAAAATATTGAATTTTTGTATCAATAAAAAAATTAAAGGGACAATTTTACTGGCGGAAGAGGGTATTAATGCCACTATTGCCGGGGAAAAATCGGATATTTTTGAATTTCTTGAATTTTTGAGAGCCGAT
>CAJVCK010000143.1 GCA_910595805.1 uncultured Candidatus Thioglobus sp.
ACTAACGTAGATATACTTGTACATGAAAAATTAGAGATGTGCTTATTTGATATCTCATTACTTTGTAAGATATGTGATCTTAAGCAATGTCCCTGCTCAAGCATCAGCAAAGATCCATCTTCAATTATTTTTTTATTTCTATTTTTGTGTTTAATAAAATAAATTGAATCTCGAAAAACTTGAAAATCTTCAATATAATCAGGCAATTCATATGGGAAAGCAAAGATTGCGAAATCAATAGTTGCCTTTTCAAGTTGTTTTAATAAGTTATCACTTGTATCTTCTCTAAATGAAGCTTTTAGTTTAGGGTGACTCTTTTCTAGGTTTGATAAAAAGTTTGGAAGAATATAAGTAGAAATTGTTGGAATAACGCCAATAGTAACTTCAGATTCAAAAAAATCTAATTTTGCCGTTTCAACTAAAGTCGTCATTTCAGTCATTACAGACATGGCCTGATTAACAATGCGCTTGCCAATCGGCGTAAATGCAACATTTTTGTTATCTCTTTCAACTAGTAGAATTTCTAAATCTTGCTCTAGTTTTGATATTCCTGCACTAAATGTCGACGGGCTAACAAAACACTCACTCGCTGCCTTAGAAAAATGATTAGTTTTTTTTAGTGCAATTAGATATTGTAAATTTTTTAGCGTAGGTGTCATTTAATATTCGTTTTTTTCGAATATTATATACGATAATATTCAATTTATTTATATATAACATATATGTTATGATATTCATGCATTTAATAATTTGGAGGATATTATGTCTTTAAGTGGAAGCAAAACTGAACAGAGCTTGAAAGATGCATTTGCAGGTGAATCACAAGCGAATAGACGTTATTTATACTTTGCAAACCAGTGCGATGTATTGGGTGAGCCCGATATGGCTGCTTTATTCAGATCAACAGCTGAAGGAGAAACTGGACATGCACATGGCCATATGGAGCATTTAATTGATGGTGGTGTTGGCGATCCAGGTACAGATATGCCTGCGAAGGAAGTAAGTGAAATGCTTGCGAGTGCAATTCATGGTGAAACTCATGAATATACTGACATGTACCCTGGTATGGCGAAAACTGCAAGAGATGAAGGTTTTGATGAAAT
>CAJVCK010000144.1 GCA_910595805.1 uncultured Candidatus Thioglobus sp.
AAAAAGATCGATGAAATTAGTGCCACTAGTGAATGGCACACTTCATTATCCAATTACTTCATGTGTCGGTGCCGCAAAGGTTTATCTTCAGCCTGCCTCAGAAGGTACCGGTGTAATTGCTGGTGGACCAATGAGGAGTGTTTTAGAAGCTGTTGGTGTCCACAATATTTTGGCAAAATGTAACGGTACACGTAACCCAATAAGTGTTGTTAGAGCAACTATTGATGGTTTAACAAAAATGTCATCACCACAAACTGTTGCAGCTAAGAGAGGCAAAACCGTTGAAGAAATTACTGGAGAAGTTTAATGGCTGAAGATAAAATTGAAAAAAAAGCAGCACCAAAAAAAGCTGTTTCTAAAAAATCGTCAACTAAAAAAGTTGCAGTAAAAAAAGCGCCTGCAAAGAAAGTTGCTACTAAAAAAGTATCAGCCAAAGAAGTTGCAGTAAAAAATGCGCCTGCAAAGAAAGTTGCTACTAAAAAAGCAACCCTAAGTGTGACTTTAATTAAAAGTTTTTATGGGCGTCTTCCTACGCATCGCGCTACGGTAAATGGTCTTGGTTTAAAGCGAATCAACCATACGGTAGAGTTGCAGGATACACCAGAAGTAAGAGGCATGATTAATAAAGTGTCTTACTTGTTAAAAGTAGAGAGGTAAGTAATGAATCTTAATACATTGAAGCCTGCATTGGGCGAAAAATCTAGCAGAAAGCGCGTTGGTCGTGGTATAGGCTCTGGCGTTGGAAAAACATGTGGCCGAGGTCATAATGGACAAAGTTCTCGTTCTGGCGGTTTTACAAAGATTGGATTTGAAGGTGGTCAGATGCCATTACAAAGAAGATTGCCAAAAGTTGGTTTTACTTCCCGCATCTCAAGAAGAACTTCGCAAGTAACCCTTTCTCAACTTGATAAGTTAAGTGAAACTGACATTAATATTGATGTTCTAAAGAACAACAACCTTGTTACTAAAAACATTCTTAGAGTCAAAGTTATGCTTTCAGGTGAAATCACACGCGCCGTTAACTTGACTGGTATTAAGGTATCAAAAGGTGCTAGAGCAGCTATTGAAGCAGCCAGTGGAACCATAAGCGA
>CAJVCK010000145.1 GCA_910595805.1 uncultured Candidatus Thioglobus sp.
GGTATTACTGGTCCAATCAAGCGCTAATGAAAAAAGGTACACCCCATTTATTATTGGTATTTCTGTTTATCTTATTTACAGCAATTTACTCGGTATCGCTCAAACATTATTAAGAAGAGAAATAATTCCAGATTTTGTGGGTTTGTGGTCAGTACATTTAATTTTTTTATCAATATTGTTTTTTTTATATTACTTCCCAAGAATTCAGATTGCAAAAAATAGTCAGTAATTATTTATTAAAATTATGATACATGATCGTTACATAGGAAGAAGCGTAATAACTGCAAGTTTATTGGCATTAGTTATTTTAATAGCGGTCTTTTCGTTTTTTTCTTTAGTAGACCAGTTAGATGATACAGGGCACGCCAATTATGGTGTTTTTCAAGCTATTGAGTATGTATTGCTAACAATTCCCAGACTGAGCTATGAATTATTTCCAATTGCAACAGTTATTGGCTGTATGGCAGCTCTCGGTATATTGGCTAATAATAATGAATTATTAATTTTTAGAACATCTGGTTTATCAAAAATGCAACTCGCGTACTCTTTAATAAAAACTAGCGTAGTATTTATTCTAATTAGTATTTTAATTGGTGAGTTCGTAGCTCCAATAAGTGAGCAGGCTGCACAAAAAAAGCGTTCAATAGCCTTAACAGAACAAATAACCATGCAAAGCAAACATGGTTTTTGGTCACGTGATGGAGATAGTTATATTAATATCAGGAAGATTTTGCCGAATGAAAAACTTGAGGAAATATATATATATGAATTCGATAAAAATCGACAATTAAGAACAACAATTCGTGCTGAGAGTGCTGAATACAAAAATGGTAAATGGTTATTACACAATATTCTAAAGACAGAAATTTCAAGGGACGAGATAACAAACCATAGCTATGAAAATGCAGAATGGGAAGCTTTGTTAAATCCAGAAGTAATTAATTTAGTTGCTATTAAGCCTCGTTATTTATCATTGTATGGCTTGGTTAATTATATTAAACATCTCAAATTAAATAATCAGGATAATAGAATCTATATGCAAGCATTATGGTTGAAATTATTAAACCCATTGATGA
>CAJVCK010000146.1 GCA_910595805.1 uncultured Candidatus Thioglobus sp.
ATTCGGATAAATGCCCCATTTTCCTTTCCTATATCCTAAAAATATATCTAACGCATCTGAGATAATATTAATCGGCGTACAGTTTATTAACACCATATCTATTTTATTTTTATTCGCCAGTTCAACAACCTTTGTTAATTCTGTGCCATCTAGTATGCTGTTTTTATTTTTCAGTACAATGCTCAACCATCGTGGAATATCTATATCGTTACTAACCTGTAATACTGATTCTATCTCATCATAGTTACCCATTGTCTCAAACAACAGTATATCCACACCGTTTCTTATAATTCTTTTTATAATTAATTGGAATTCTTTTTTAGCTATTTCTTTTCCTGGAAAATGTAGTGGTTCATAACAATCTTCAAGAGGAGCAACGGAACCAGCGATTAATGTGTTTTTCTTTTTTACCGCGTGTTTTGCTGCTTTAATTGCCATATTACAACACTGTTCGCTAATTATTTCAGATTCATTCTGTGAATACCCAGCTTTAATAAAAGTTCTTGGCGTTGTCCTAAACGTGTTAGTAGTAAGAATATCGCTACCTGCGTCAATGTAATCTTTGTGAATATTCATTACCTGATCATATTGATTAATATTGGACATAGAAGACCAAAGCGGAAGAGGTAACTCTATTCCCCGTCTCATTAACTCGGTTCCCATTGCACCATCCATGATTAAAGGTTTTTTCAGATCTTTATTCATATTTTATATAATTTTGAAATAATTACTATGTTAATTATACGTATAGTATTTTCTTGTTTAAGGTTATATAATGAAATATATAAAAAACATATTGATTGTGATCTGTTTAATGATCTCATTTTCATCTGGTCAAAAAACATACATACACGCTGGAAAGCTTATCGATGGTGTTACAGATATTCCTATTGAAATGGTTACCATCGTTATTAATGGCAACATCATTCAAAGCGTATTAAGAGGGTATCTAAATCCCGATTCCAATGACAAACTAATCAACCTTAGAGACTATACAGTATTGTCTGGTCTAATGGACATGCATACTCATTTATCGGGTCAGAGTAATCCTAAGA
>CAJVCK010000147.1 GCA_910595805.1 uncultured Candidatus Thioglobus sp.
ACCAGAGAGGTAAAATCCCAACCCAAAAAAGAGTCAAAAAGGTGCAAGTTAATAATATTTTGTCTGCCATCGGATCCAATATTGACCCTAGTCTTGATTGGAACGAGAACTGTTTAGCAATCCAACCATCCAAAGCGTCGGTAATACCAGCTAACAAAAATAGCCATATTGTTAAAAGATATTGCCCTTTTAATAACGCTATAACAATGGGAACTGTTAAAATAATGCGTATTATTGAAAGCGCATTAGGTAGCATTGAAAAACTCATGATTATGCTTACTTCAAATCGTTGATTTATAGATCTTAATTATACGGAAAAACCAAGATGTCATCATTGACTTACAAGGACTCGGGTGTTGATATAACCAAGGGGAGTAAACTCATTGAGAAAATTAAACCCATTGCTAAATCTACCTCACGCCCAGGCGTATTAGCTGGTTTAGGTGGATTCGGAGCAATGTTTGAAATACCTCTAGATAGGTATGATAACCCTGTCTTAATTTCTGGTACTGACGGTGTGGGCACAAAACTTATGGTAGCAGAAATGCTTAATAAGCACGATACTATTGGTATTGATTTGGTCGCAATGTGCGTTAATGATCTTATTGTACAAGGTGCAGAGCCCTTATTTTTTTTGGACTATTATGCAACAGGGTTTCTAAATCCAAAACTTGCTACGGCTGTAATTTCAGGTATTGGTAAAGGCTGTATACAGTCTGGATGTGCACTAATCGGTGGTGAAACTGCTGAAATGCCTGGCATGTACAAGGGAGAAGATTATGATTTGGCAGGATTTTGTGTCGGCATTGTAGAAAAAAATAAAATCATTGATGGCTCTAGAGTATCTGTTGGTGATCATATGATTGCTCTTGGATCATCAGGTCCTCATTCAAATGGATATTCATTAATTCGTAAGATAATAAAAAAATCGAAACCCAGCTCTAATCAACTCGACTCTCTCATAGAACCGACAAAAATCTACGTTAATTCAATCCTTTCTCTAATTAATGAACTACCTGTGAATGCAATATCACATATTACTGGTGGAGG
>CAJVCK010000148.1 GCA_910595805.1 uncultured Candidatus Thioglobus sp.
TTCCTCACCAAATGCATCACCAACAGTTATCGTAGCTAATGTGAGGGCTGCTCCTGTTCTTGAGTTACGAGTAACCTTACATTTGCCTTGCTTGATAATGTAATAGTAATCCCCGTCATCGCCTTGCTTAATTATTTCCGTACCTGCCTTAACCGGTAACTCTTGCATACGCATAAACATTGTCTGAATATTTGCAGGTGGAACTTGTAGAAAAGCTTTAGACTGGAGAATACTGGTCATCCAATCAGATTCTTCATTATTATTATCATTTTGATTTAAGGTGTCATCAGCATGAATATCTGATACTTCGATGCCGGACAATTGATCCCAGGTGAGCAGAATGTCAAGCAAGTCACTATCAATCCTAATAATCTTGCAACCCACCACTGCTTTTGCCGTTTGCTTTCTTGGCTGTCGATTTGCAATAGCATGTTTTGCTTTCTCCGTACCTGCCTCAACTGAATAAGCGCCGGGCACTGTTTCATTATCATTGGGAATATTTTCAGCAGCGGATATCTCAACCTGTCCCTCCACAATATAAACCGCTTTTTTGTCACTATCACCTGCTTTAAAGATTATTTCACCAGCAGCAACATTCTCAACAAAAGTTTTACTAGCTAATTCCTCAAAGTTTTCTGATTTAAGCGCATTTGCTGGAACAAAATTTTTCAATATCGTTTTGTCAATCGGTTCAGCCATTCGGTATTATCCTTCAAAATAAAAATATTCGCTTACATTATATTATATTCAAGCCAAATAATGTATTTGCCTTAATAAAAAACCTGCTACGCTATTATTAACGTAGCAGGTTTTTTTTAAATTACGGAAAATTTTAGATATTGTAGCCTCTTTCATTATGTAGAACGATATCTAAACCCTCGGTTTCCTCATCTTCATCAACTCTGAGACCCACCATTATATCTACCAATTTTAAAATAAAGAAAGTAACTACCGCACACCATACTACGGTCGCTATCACTCCAGTTGCTTGTATTCCCAATTGGGAAGATATTGAATAACCATCTTCTCCTAGTCCACC
>CAJVCK010000149.1 GCA_910595805.1 uncultured Candidatus Thioglobus sp.
GTATTAAGGATATATTGAGTTTAAAATTAACACTGAATCATGTTATTAATTTCTATTATTATCTGAAGTCAGATGCCCTATATAGTAAACGATAATTGTATCAAATGTAAGCATTTAGATTGTGTTGAAGTATGCCCAGTAGATTGTTTCTACGAAGGCGAAAATATGTTGGTTATTAACCCAGAAGAATGTATTGATTGTGATGTATGTGTGCCAGAATGTCCAGTTGAAGCTATATTACCTGATAGTGATCCAGCTGCCGCACAATGGTTAGAGTTCAACAGAAAATATAGTACTGAAATGATGTGGCCAGTTATTACAGAAAACGGAGACCCAGATCCAGAACATGAAAAATATCACCCAGATAATTTTCCAGATGGAAAGATGCATTTGTTTTCTGAAAAGCCTGGCGAAGGAAGTTAATTGTCGAACTTAATTAGAGAAGGTTTGGCAGACTCATCTCTATGTCGCTGATGTTTAAACCACTTCCCCTTGTATTTGAGATCTAATTTGACTTAGAGCAACATCAGTAACTATAGTTCACTATGGTATATTGATAATTCTTTATTTACTATTGGAGACATTAATGACTTTATCTACAGTGTTTAGAATTCAAGCGCTTGTTTTCGTTCTTTTCGGTGTACTTATGCTACTTATGCCAGGCGCCATGATGGAGAGTTTTGGTGTTGAATCATCAGCAATGATGGCTGGTGTTCTTCAAAATATGTCGGTTATGGTTTTGGGTATGGCTTATTTAAGTTGGCGGATGCCTAGTTGGGTGGGCGATAATCTTAAAACTGTGGGCATGTTCTTTGCCATTCTTCATGTGGCTTTTATGATCATAGCGTTTTATCATATGTCTATTGGTTTGTTTCCATTTGATGCGACAAACATCGGAGGCTCACTGCCTGATGCGGTGCTAGCGATTTTACTTTTCTGGAAATCTCGCGCTGACGCTTAAGATAGGTAAATCAGCGTTGTACTAGCCGATTAAGACTCTTAGGGTTTTGAATAAATCACTCGGCAGAAGACTTCTTTG
>CAJVCK010000150.1 GCA_910595805.1 uncultured Candidatus Thioglobus sp.
TTTTTGTTTACGCCTTATATGCTCCATTGGTAATTCGTAGCGCAGCCATTTTGGAGTTTTGGCAACTAAACTGACTTGCTCGCGTGCAAGGCCAACTTCCTCCTCAAGTTCTCTATAAAGAGCGTCTATTTCAGTTTCTCCCTTGTCGATTCCACCCTGAGGAAGTTGCCAAGCATCTTGTTTGTATCGCTTTGCTAAGAGGATTTGTTTTTTTTCGTTTGTAATTACAATGCCAATATTAGCGCGATAACCCTCCCTATCTATCACTAGTCATCGCCTGAAAAAACACCCAAAAGGTGAATCAGGCTTAAGAACAAGTTGTAAATAGAAATATATAGGGTGACGGTTGCCATGATGTAATTCGTCTCTCCACCACGAATGATATTGCTTGTTTCGAACAATATCAAACCACTCATTAACAGAATAAATGCTGCAGATACTGTCAATGCTAAGGTTGGTATCTGGAAAAGGTAAGCAGCGATACCTGCTAAAAATGCAACCAAAATGCCTGCAGTCAAAAAGCCAGACATAAAGCTAAAATCTTTCTTCGAATAAAGTGCATAGAAAGACAGTGACAAAAAGATAGCAGCAGTTCCCGTCATTGCCATTGCAACCAACTCAGTACCATTCGAAAAAGCCGTTGTATAGATTCCAATAATGGGACCCAAGGTCAAGCCCAAAAAACCGGTTAGGGCAAAAACCGCTAATATTCCAGCCGCTGAGTTCCTTAGTTTTGCTACTAGGAATAAGAGACCAAAATAGCCACCTAAGGTAATCCATATCCCTAAGTAAGGAAAATTAAGAGACATTGATAAGAACGCCATCAAGCCACTAAAAAGTAGTGTTGCTGAAAGTAGCTGATATGTGTTTCTTAGTGTGCGATTGATAACAATAGCATTTGTTGTTGTTTGAACGTTTGTACGCATAATCTTAAAGTTAAGTAAAAGTGTAAAATATAGTCAATTTTGACTGAAAATACAAGGTTTTCATGAAACTTATTTTGGGTATGGGGCTGACCGGTTTGTCGGTTGCAC
>CAJVCK010000151.1 GCA_910595805.1 uncultured Candidatus Thioglobus sp.
ACGATGAGAAAATAAAGAGATCAGGAGGTTTGAAAAATACACTTAAACAAATGCTTCAAAGAACTTAAAAAAAATAATGTATAAATTGGTTATTCAGGGTGGAATTCCTCTGTCTGGAAATATTAAAACCTCTGGCTCAAAAAATGCTACATTGCCAATCTTTTTTTCATCAATTTTGTCTGATAGCTCCCTAAAACTAGAAAATACTCCACAATTAAGTGATGTTTCAACAACATTACGCCTGTTAATGGATATGGGCTCTAACTTTGTTCTCGAAGAGGATGGTTCTATTCTTATTGACTCTTCAAATCTTACTAACTTGACAGCTGACTATTCTCTTGTTAAAACAATGCGTGCGTCAATATTAACTCTTGGTCCAACTTTAGCAAAATATAAAAAAGCTAAAATATCACTACCTGGTGGTTGTGCTATTGGCACCCGTCCAGTTAACCTACATCTAGATGCTCTAATCAGAATGGGTGCTAAAATTGAAGTAAAAAATGGTTATATACACGCTTCTGTAAAAGAATTAACTGGCACTCAAATTAACTTTGATCTAGTCTCGGTAACTGCAACAGAAAACATTCTTATGGCGGCAACACTTGCTAAAGGCATCACTACAATCAACAACGCAGCTCAAGAACCGGAGGTTACTGATTTAATTTATTGTTTGAAAAATATGGGCGCAAAAATCACTGGTGAAAACACCTCAACACTTGTTATTGAAGGTGTTGATAGTCTCAGTGATACCAGTTATAGTATCTGCCCAGACCGCATTGAAGCTGGCACTTATTTGGTGGCAGCGGCAATTACTGGTGGTAGTATAACGGTAAATAATATTGAGCCAGACTTTATGCGTTCAATAATAGGAAAACTTATTGAAACAGGTGCTGATATCCAAACAAATAAAGACTCAATTAAACTCAATATGAGAGGAAGGCGCCCACAAGCAGTAAATATACGTACAAGTGCTTATCCAAATTTTCCGACCGACATGCAGGCACAATTTATGGCACTTAATTCAATTGCCGAA
>CAJVCK010000152.1 GCA_910595805.1 uncultured Candidatus Thioglobus sp.
GATAAGCAAAGCCTAGTAAGTCTAGAGGTTGAAGAAGGCACAACAATAAAAAAAGCTATAGAGGCTTCTGGGCTTTTGGATACTTATGACCAAATTGATCTCACACGAGACAAGGTTGGTATTTTCTCTAAGTTTGCGACACTTGACACAGTATTGCGTGAAAAGGATCGAGTTGAGATTTATCGCCCTTTAATTGCTGACCCTAAAAAGGTGCGTAAAGAGCGTGCAGCCAAGGGAAAAGCAATGCGTAGTGTCAAAAAACCTAAGACAATGTAAAATAGACTACCCATAATAGAATTCAAAAATACATGAGCGCAGATAAACCTCCGAGTCGACCTTTTTTGCAAAAGTTATTCAATAAATTTTTTCAACAAACTTTAAAGCCTAGAGCGCAATTAATGCAGGCCTTGGAAGAGGCAGAAGAAAATCTTGTCATTGATCCATATAGTCGATCAGTTATTGAGGGCGCTATGCAAGTCGAAAGTCTAAAGGTACGTGATGTGATGGTGCCAAAATCGAAAATGATTATGATCGATTCTGAAGCCTCGACTAGTGAACAATTGCAGGTCATGGTTAGTTCGTATCACTCACGCTTTCCAATTCATAATCAGGAACAAGATTCGATTTTAGGTATTGTATTAGCAAAAGACTTACTTTCTCATTTTGCTCAAGATGGTAACGATGAATTTAATTACCGAGAGTATCTTAGAGATGTGCTATCAGTACCTGAAAGCAAGCCTTTAGGTGTGCTTTTAAGGGAATTTCAACAAAATAAATCTCATATGGCGATAGTGGTGGATGAATATGGTGAAATTGCGGGTTTGGTTACACTTGAAGATGTGATTGAGCAAATTGTTGGCGAAATTGAAGATGAGCATGATCAAGAAGAAGATAATATTATTGACTATGGCGATGGCCGTTATTTACTTCAAGCAAACACCCCTCTAATTGAATTTAATGAGTTTTTTGAGACATCTATAAAGAATGAAGATTATGACACTGTGGCAGGCTTGGTTATTTCAGGTTT
>CAJVCK010000153.1 GCA_910595805.1 uncultured Candidatus Thioglobus sp.
GTTGCTCCTCAGTATGTTTGCTAGCATGTCTGAGTTGAGTTTTAACTCTTGCTACTAATACTCGAGGGTTAAATGGCTTAGTGACATAATCATCAGCATTAAGCCCTTCTAAGCCCAGGACAATGTCAGCATCATCATCTCTTGCGGTAACAATAATAACAAGAACATTAGAGTTAGATCTAATCTTACGCAATACATCAAAGCCATTCATGTCAGGTAGTCCAATATCGAGTAGTACTAGATCAACTGGGTTGTTATCAACATGATTTAGTGCATCAGCACCGAGCTCACAATGTGCAACTTTAAAAGCGTCTTTCTCAAGGGCAAAGGTAATGCTTTCAGCGATTATCTTGTCATCTTCGACGAGCAATATGTTAGTCATTTTAGGGTTTAAATTTGTTAAATATGAAGCCATTGTAAATCATATGTATAGCACTGCAAAGTGTCTTTAGTGAATCTACATTGAAACTACATATTCAAAACATATAAGGTTCATTTTCAAACCCTATACTGTGCTCATTGTTTTCAGAAATTGGATACTAGATATGCACAAACTCCTCCTCTTAGTTATGTTATCGACTGGTGCTTTGGCTAATCCTACGCTTTATGTAGGTAGCGATGTCAAGATACCAATGCGCTCTAGTGCTTCCGTTTCTGGAAACAATATTATTACATCAATTGCGATCAACGAGCCTGTAGATTTTATAAAAGGAAAGGGTGCTTGGAGCAACATTGAATACAAAGGTCAGCAGGGCTGGATGATCTCAAGATATTTGGACGGGAACAAACCTGAGATTGCAAAAGTGTCTGATCTAAAGCAACGCATAGAGACTTTAAAAGATACAACAAAAACGCTTCGTAATGATTACCAGCTGCTTAAGAATGAGTTAAAGCATAAGGGTGGTGATTTAAATCAGCAAAAGAAGCAAGCAGACATCATTGAATTTCAAGAGATTCAGCTTAATACTAATTTAGCGGAACTTGATAAATTACGTGACAAGCTGTCAACAGCAAATAGCAACAAT
>CAJVCK010000154.1 GCA_910595805.1 uncultured Candidatus Thioglobus sp.
TTTGGAGGCGCCCGTTCGTCATCCTTTAAATTGGCAAGATGAGGATTTTTATAACGAACAATCTCTTAATGACGAGCTTGAGAGAGTTTTTGATATTTGTCATGGGTGCAGACGTTGTGTAAGTTTGTGCAAATCTTTTCCAACATTATTCGATTTAGTTGACGAATCTGAAACATTTGAGGTTGATAGTGTTGATAAAGCAGACTACAAAAAAGTAGTGGACCAATGCTACTTATGTGATTTATGTTATATGACAAAATGCCCTTACGTTCCCCCGCACGAGTGGAATGTTGATTTTCCTCATCTTATGCTTAGAGCTAAGGCAATTCAGTTTAAAAAAGGCGAAACTAAGAGGTCATATAAAGTCTTAACATCACCAAAACAAGTTGGCTCTGTTGCATCAAAACCAGTCATTTCATCGATTGTGAATTGGTCTAATCGTAATAAAACCATCAGAAAGATTACTGAAAATATTATGGGGGTTCATGTTAACGCAGTAGTTCCAAAATATCATTCAAAGACATTAACGAAACTTTTTGCAGAAGATAAATCTGTAAGCAAATTCAAGGTTGCAGTATTTGGAACTTGTTATGGTGAATATAATGATCCTAAATCTGTTATTGATTTGGTTGATGTTCTTAGGCACAATAATGTTGAGGTCAAACTTATCAAAAATACACAATGTTGTGGCATGCCCAAGATGGAATTGGGAGACCTTGAAACGGTTGTTGAATATGCAAATGCAAATATTAGTCCACTTAAAAAGTTAGTTGAAGATGGTTACAAATTGATTGCTCCAATCCCTTCCTGTGTGTTGATGTTTAAGAATGAATTACCAATGATAATTAGTGATAATGAAGATATTAAGTTAATTTCACAAGCCTTTTTTGATCCTTTTGAATATTTGTCATTTTTAAATGATAGTGGCCAATTAGACACAAATTTCAGTGCCATTGATAAAGAGGTGCTTTATCAGATGGCTTGCCACCAAAGAGTACAAAATATTGGATCGCATACTAAA
>CAJVCK010000155.1 GCA_910595805.1 uncultured Candidatus Thioglobus sp.
AGCTAAAAACCCCTATTACAGGCATTCAAGCAACTGCTGAGAATCTATTAACACCAATGGACGATAAGCAAAGACATCATCACATTAATAATATCCTTGAAGCAAATAATAGAATGAAGCTACTCATAACTAGGTTGCTAGATTTATCTAAAATTGAAAGACTGGATATTTTGGATGGTGTTGAAACGATAGATGTTAAAACACTGATATCAGACGTCATTAAAACACCGAGCAGACTTGAACGTATTACAGAGAAGAGCATCACACTAGAATACGATATTGAGCAAGACTTTAGTTTTAATGTTGAAAGACTGCTAGCCGAACAAGCTACCTGCAATGTGATCGATAATGCCATTGACTTTACCCCAAATGATTCCACCATTACCATCCAAGTTAGGGAGTCTAATAAAACTATCAACATTAAGGTAATGGATCAGGGTGATGGTATACCTGAATACGCAAGAAAACAGCTATTTAGGCGCTTTTTTACAACATCAAGACCTGACACAGGAAAACGTGGAAACGGTCTAGGATTGCGCTTTGTGAAGAAGATTATGGATCTTCATGGAGGCAAGGTGCAAGTCAAGAATCGTTTTATGGAAAAAGGCGCTGTGGCGACCTTAAACTTCCCTATTAATAATCAAGAAGCATAGCTTATGAATAATATTTATCGCCCTCTTGGATATTTACTTGGTCGATGTCTATATCTGCTAAACACTAAATCAAGAAAGGTTGCGTTTATCGATACTGCTCGTTGTTTTCCTAAAAGAAGTCGTGCCGAAGTGGATGATCTAGTTAAGCATCATTTTATTGAACAGGCGAGACTAAGAATTAAGGCATGGATGGACAGAAACTCATAAGAAAAATGGCGGAACAAAGAACGATTGAAAGAGTTGTTAAAGCCCGCGGTATTGGCGTATACAGTGGCTATATTACCAATATGACCTTGTTCCCTGCACCTAACAATATTGGCATTGTTTTTATACGGAAGGATGTGCCTGGCAAATTGATCAATGCATA
>CAJVCK010000156.1 GCA_910595805.1 uncultured Candidatus Thioglobus sp.
TCTCTAAGAAGGGCGTCATCAGTAGAGTCACCTTTTAATACAATTGTTGACTCCAGTGTTTCAGCCAACTTTTTTGCTCGTGGCGTTGATTTTTCAATCAGTTTTACATGGTTGTCGTGCTCAAGTCTCGAAGCAAGCCTTAAACCAATTCTTCCCCCGCCTGCAATGACTATGTTTCCTGCTTTTTCTTGATCTTGGTTGAACTCAGTAATCATATGGTCAATGTCTTCTGGCGCGGCAATAAAATAGACTTCATCATCCTTTCTAATGATTGTGTCACCTTCGGGGGCCACCATTAGCCCTTCTCTGTATATGGCTGCAATCCTCACCTTTTCGTTGCCAAGATGGTCGTGTAGATGGCGAATGGGGTTGTCCACCAAAAAACCTTGTTGCTTGGTTTTTACCCCGACCATCCTGATTCTGCCGTCAGCAAAATCAAGAACCTGAAAAGCACCCGGGTGTTGAATGACTTCTATAATATAATCGGTTATTAAATCTTCAGGACTGATTGCAAAATCAACAGGAACATCGTTTTCAGAGAACAGCTCTGGCTTGTTTGTGTAAGCGGCAGCCCTTATTCTGGCTATCTTTGTTTGGGTATTAAACAAGGTTGAAGCAACCTGGCAGGCCACCATGTTAACCTCGTCGCTGCTGGTCACAGCAATTAATATATCAGCACTGTCAGCACCAGCAGTTTTGAGTGTCTTGGGGTATGAGGCGTTTCCCTCAATAACCCTTAGGTCAGATTTGCTGGCGAGCTTATTAAGCTTCTCAGGATCAACGTCAACAACCGTCACATCATTATTCTCTTCTTTGGCCAACTGAGTCGCTGTTGTTGACCCGACTTGCCCCGCACCTAATATTAAAATATTCATGATTCTTCGATTTTTATTTTACATCAAATTTAGTTTTGTATAGCTTAAAACCAACCATTTCGTGCCTTCGGTTTCAAAATTAATTTGTGCCCTTGTGTTGTCCCCATCTCCCTCGATTGCTATAA
>CAJVCK010000157.1 GCA_910595805.1 uncultured Candidatus Thioglobus sp.
GGAGAAAACCATGAAAGTACAAGACATTATGTCAACCAATGTTAAAACAGTTACTCCAAACCAATTGGTAAAGGATATCGCTATTATGATGGTGATGGACCATATTAGTGGCGCGCCAGTGGTCGATGATGACAATAACTTGGTTGGTATTATTTCTGAAAAAGATATCTTGCAACATATGTTTCCTAAGCTTGATGAAATCATGAGTGATACCTACCTTGATTTTGAGCACATGGAGCACAATTACAAAGACACCATGAATGTTAAGATTGGCGATATTATGACAAAAAGTGTCGCCAGTATTGATCTGGACATGCCTTGTTTAAAAGCGGCCAGCACTATGTGGCTTAGAAAGTTCAGAAGAATCCCGGTTACTCACAAGAGTAAGTTAGTCGGTATTGTTAGTATTGGTGATGT